>DAOUZE010000145.1 GCA_030665765.1 Filomicrobium sp. | reverse complement strand
TAGAACAACAGAGGGAATGATCGAATGAACAACAACCATCCCACCGGCTTGCCGCAGCTGCTTGTGGCGTTCATCGCCGCGGGCGGTATCCTGGCCAGCGCGTCTGAGGCTGGCGCCCATGGGAAGATGGACAAGACCGTTCCAGCGGACGGAGCGATGGTTGCTCCGGGGCTAGCCGAGATTGGTTTCGTCTTTACCGACGCCATTCGCATGACTCTCGTGAAGGTCACCCAGCAGGGGAGTGAAGCCGCGGTCGCGTCAACCTCCGAACTTCCCAAGAAGTACGTCACCAAGGCTAAAATCGCTTTGGAGCCGCTCGCTCCCGGCATCTATGCAGTCACGTGGACGGGCGTTGGTCGGGACGGACATGTGATGAAAGGGTCGTTCTCGTTCTCCGTCGCCTCCCCCAAAAGCAGCCAGTCCGATAAAGATGCTCACTGAGGTCGCAATAGATACTGCTGCGTTGCGCACGCTTGTCTACGTCGGAACGATTGCGGCGGCTGGAGCCTGTCTGTTCACTGCGACGTTTCCAACCGCGGCGCGATCGGTGGCGACTGCGCTGCGTTGGCAGATCTTTGTCGGTGCCTTGTTGATACTGCTTGTCGAGCCGCTTCGGTTGATCCTGTTCCAATTGGCAATCTCGGGAGGAGATGCCGAACTCGCATTTGGCCCCGACCTGAGATGGATGGCATTTGAGATGCCCAATGGACAAGCCGCCGCCACAAGGCTGGCGGGTGTCGCGCTCATCGCCGCTTTTGGCTTACGTTTCCTGCCCGTAGGCTTGATTGGAAGCGCAATGGCCGTTGGCTCCTATGCATTGGAAGGCCATACGGCGGGCTCGTCGCGAACGGTCTGGGCCAGCATAGCCCTGCTCCTTCACGTCGCTGTAGCGCATTGGTGGATCGGTTCCCTTTGGCCTCTTGCGGCATCGGTGAAGGCTTTGCCACACAGCGCAGTCGCAGCAACGGTTGAACGCTTCGGGCATTGGGCCACGATGCTGGTACCCGTTCTGCTCATTGCGGGCAGCGTCCTATTTTTGGTTCTCGTCTCGTGGACACTTGAGTTCACTTCCTTCTATCAGCAAATCATCGCCGCGAAGGTCGCAACTGTTGTTGCCCTGTTGGCGATTGCCACGTTCAACAAGTTCGCTATCACGCCACGACTGCGGACCGATCTGACCGGTGGTGCAAAGGCCCTGCGCGGATCAATTGCCGTCGAGCTGGCTCTAGCATTCTCCATTCTAGTGCTGACCGGCTTTGTCACTACGACATCGCTAGGAAGCGGCCACTAACGCCCTCTAGATGGCGCAATCCACTCTCAGCCCTGCAACACGAGGAGATCCAAATGAGAAACCTGACAACAACCAAGGCATTCACGCTCATGTGCCTCAGTGTAAGCGTCGCCAGCATTCCCTTGGCTGCCGAAGAAAAGAATATGAACCACAGCACTATGAGCCACGCCGAAATCAAGCCAGGCACAGAAGCCAGTGGAGTCGGTGTCGTCAACATTATCGATGTCGATCAGAAAAAGATCAACATCACCCACGAACCAATGCCGTCTCTCAATTGGCCGAAGATGACCATGGAGCTGCCGGTGACAAAGCGGGTCGATCTCGGAGGTTTTAAAGTAGGGGACAAGGTCGACTTCACACTGAAGCTCGGCCGTGACAAGCAGTACCGGGTTATCGATATGGCCCCGGCGAAATAGCCTCGCATGCAGGACCAAGAAGCCAAGCCAGGCCGCGCAGCGGCCTAGCGTGCTGCCCCCGATGTTTTACCTCACTATTGACAGCTGCAACCTGCTGTCGGCTCGCGGCGTTTCCGGTGATCAAGTTCGGGCTCTGCATCGACGACCCGTTGGCGCCTCACGTGCTTGGATGTTTTGACTAACCGTCTGCAGCGTGCAGGTGGAAGACCTTGTTCATGATCTGCCACTGACCGTCCACTTTGAGCAGCGTGAATAAATCCGTGAAGCGGTGCCCGGTCCAGTCGTCGAGTTCAAGCCGGACGGTGGCGACCGTATCAATGATATCGATGCTCGCGATCCGAGCTTGTAGTCCGCTTGCTGGACCGTTCTCGTCGTTCCAGTCAAAGAGCAACTGGATGGGACCGGCGAACAGATCGGGACCGACATATCCGAATATCGTCGCATCTTTGTGGAAGGCGGACTTCATATCACTGCCTTTGCCCGACCTGGCGCCATCGATATAGTGCTGCACGACTTTGGTGATTGCATCGTAGTCGTGCACGTTCGTAGCTGCGTTACTCATGGCTCTCACTCCTGAATTGGAAGGGCTAAAATGACTTCAGCGATTGGTCTATGAGCGCGTCCTTTGCGCCTTGTTGTGATCAACGACGTGGAAACGTCGCGCCCCGATGCGGCACGTCTTTTCATACCCTTAGGAATCCAAATAGCGACATTTGGTGCTTAACAGGAGTGACGATCTGTTCGCGGTCGGAAGTATTTCTGTAGTTATAGCGCGGATGGATGTCGTGGTCGACGAAGTTGGCGATGGCTTGTTCCAAAGCACCACTCCGACAGCACCTATGCTCCGCCGATGACGCCGCCCAGGTAACTGATGAGCTTCTCGCTCCACTCAGCCAAGAACATCGGCCCGGCCACGAGAGCGGTCATCATCGCGATGGCGATGAGGGGGTAGACGACGGTCTGAATGAATGAAACCGTCACGCGGACAAAGGTATGCTTGCCGACGTCGCCCCAGTCTTTCAGCACCGAGAGACCGATCATCAAGCTGACCATCGCATAGGTGATCATAAAGACTTTGTCGGAGAGCGTCGCCTGATCGGAATCGACCTTCGGAAGGGCCAAGTAAAGTGCGATTGCCGACAACAGCGCGGTCACCTGTATGGCGACCGTGGAATCGAAGCGGGCATGGCCGAGAAAGATCGAGAAATATGTGACCAGCAAGATGAAGCCAAGCGGCACGATGACCCGCAGGTAGTAGTCCGTCGCATTCCTCGAAACGACCCAAGTATAATTGAACTTGTAGAACGGAACGAGACGCTTCTCACCGAGATGCCGGTCGATGGTTGGTATGATGTCCTGATCTGAACCGACATACCGGTCCAATGCCGCCCAGCCATCAATCGAGAATGGGGTGGTGACGCTCTGTGCGCTTGGCGGCTGTATCAAAAACGGCCGAGAGGCGCTTGCCGGCTGGAACGAGATCGATAGCCGTTGCGTGTCGAACGGGTAGCGGCCGAGTTCGGGTTCAAAATTGAACTTACCTGACACCCTGTAAAGTTTCACGTTTCTGGGAAAGCGTGAGCTTTCCTGCCCGCCGTGGATTTGCCGCCAGCTCAACAACTTGTCTTTGCCAGTCTGAGCGCGATAGGCGTTCGTAAAATCGATGCTGGAAATATCGATGTCGGGATCTTGGCTCTTAAACGAGAGGTAAAACTCTGCATCGAAGCTCCGGTCGTTGGTGTCGATCCGCGAAATCGAGATCAAATCAAGACTGATATAGACGACTGGTCTTGGTTTGAGCTGTCCGGCGACCCGTACATATTGTGACGGTGCCAGGATAATGTCCGATGAGCCCGCTGCCCGTTCGACGATCAAGGTGTCGGCGGCTGATGCGCGCGTTGGCGTGAATGACCAGTCCTGCCACCAGCCATGGTGCATTCGCCGGCCCTGTTTGTGCGCGGCAATCTCGTTGACGATATGCTTCCGTCGTTCGGCAAGCGTTGCCTCTCCGGGCGCCCGTTTTGCAGCTTCCACAATCAGGCTCAACATATCGCGGTATTGCGCACCGCGGCCGATAGCGCGGCGGTTCTTATCGTCCATCACAGTACGAACGGGCATTTCGCGTGACTGACAACCCCGGCGCGCCCACTCGGCAGGTTCCAGCTGCGCGGGACGGTCGTTAAAAATCCATTTGCGTTCGCTCGTTTCCCAGATCCTGCGGCGTAACCGTTCGTTATACGCGTTCGGGACGCCGTCCCATCCAAACTGGTAAAACGCGCGCTGTCCGCGCAGGTTCTGCACGCGGCTGAGAATTCGCGTGATCCGGCCTAATACGATGAAGGTCGGAGCCTCTACACCTGCTTCGTCAAGTGCCTGAATGAATGATGCACCTGGACCGCTGCCGAGACCAACGAACAGAAGATCTGGCGCCTTGGTCTTGAGATCGGCGATCGCGGCTTCGGCAGAGACGGGGGACAGCTCATAATTCTCAATCGGAAGCCGGTGATCGGCAACGAGCGTTGCCGCATTCGGCAATTGAGTAAGTCCATCGCCAATAGCGCCAGTATAGAGATCGTTCTTGCGTCCAATAAACGCCGGCCGCTTGTAGCCGCCAGCCTCCACGAAAGCGCGAAGGACTTCCAACTCATTGTCGACGGCGCTTGCCATGGTGAAGACGTTTGGCTGTTCAGCAAACATCTTGTTGAGAGATACTTCGGTGATGAACGGAACTCCCGATGATCGGATCGCATCACCAAGCTCGTCGAAAACGGCTTTGCCGCGCGTCGAACTCGGGATTCCGATCATCGCCAGCAGCTGCGGGTCCGCCAGCGCGGTCTTCATCCCCTCAACTGTCTTCTTCGCATCATCCTCGTCGTCGTGAAACTGCAACCGGATCGGCGTGCCTGCGATTCCTCCGCGACTGTTGATTTCATCCGCAGCATTCTGCGTGAACTGCTGGATGGCCTGAATGACACCCGGCACATAACAGCCATCGAAATCGGAGCTGATGAAGATCGCTATAGTCTTTGCTTCGCCGGAGCTCTGGTTTGCAACGGCGGAAGTGGCGGCGGAGACATTCGCCAACAGCATTGCGAAGCAAGCACAACTCACGGCGGTTCCGAGCCAGTGGCGCAATGCTCTAAAGCCACCCACGAGCCACAAGAGTATCGATTGAGATCTAGGCGTCAAAAACAACTCCGCACCATCAAATTTCTTAAAAACAAGCCACCCACTATTGCTCAGCGGCAGCCTCTTAGAGAAACCATTTTTACATCGGCAGGTTAGTTGATTCGGATCCTAGCAAGCTTGGGTTCAGCTGGATTAGCACCGGACGAGTGGGGATATCGCACGCCCAACGGCGCGATTACATCTCGAAGCGACCACGGATACTGAACACCGCCACTTCGTCCTCCGTCAGATTGAGTGGCGGATCCCTGATGTACGTTATCCCCGTTGTGACCGACAGCTCTTTGCTGAGGTGCACCCGATAGAAGGCTTCGACAGATTTCTGATTGGTGATGAATAAGTCCTTGTTGGCTGGTTGCCCCCATCCCACACCGATGCACGCGAGAAGGCGGGTACTCCAACGGGGCGGGGCGTGACGAAGCTCTCTGTGAGCGCGAGTGTATCCGCGTCTGTAAGCTGGGGATAATTTTGGATAAATTGAGCCGATACACCATTCAAGGAACTGAAATTCTGCGCTTTTCGGGAGGCCGTTTGCCAAAGAGTAACAGCGCACGCACAATCCGCCACAGCGACGACGTTTAAGCTTGGATGAGCCGACGATATCCTCTAGCAGATTTGAATCATAGTTGCGGCCTGGGATGCGTGGCGAGCTGCCTGCGGTCTTCTTCGCCACCCAGCTGAGACCGTGACCAGCCATAGGTTGGACGCGTTTCTAATGATGTCGTCTGTCGTAAAATCATTTGGTTTGTTCGCCTCTGTCGCGTCATTCGCTATGATCTGGATGTACGAAGGGCGCGCAGCCGATCTGGCCGATCCGCTGCCGATCCAAGATGTGCAAATCCCTACTGAGCAACAGGCCCAATGGGAGGCCACCATAGCGCCGATTTATAGTTGGGTGCCCGGGATGAGGGGGGATTTTGGTGTTCTGGGTGTCCAGGCTTCAATCGACGTGACACCGATTCAGATCTTAAGAAATCTGGACCAGGTTTTTGAGGTTCTTGACGGCTATTATATGGGTTCAGGCCTCATCCGGTACGACCGGATCGGCTTCTTTTATGACGCCGTTCACTACAGGGTTGGCAGTGTCCAAGAATTTGCCGGAGAACGCACAGGCAGACTCGAAATCATGGGGCCGGGCTTTGGACCGGTCCAGGGTGCGGATCTTACATTGACGGGGGAAGCAAAGGTCGACGGCATTGTTGATGTTGCCTTTTCCCACACCATTGCGACATTTGCGGCGACCTATCGCGCTTACCAGACACGAAGATCACACTTGGATGTTTTCGCCGGCGTCAGGGTTACAGATGTTGAGCTGAAAATCGGCGTCGTCACCGACTTATCTGTCGCCGTCGAAGCGAATCTCTCATTTGGTCCAATCTCCAAAACGTTTGGTGCAGCAGGCGGGACCAAAGTGAACGCTGTCGCCAAAGATAAAGACACTTGGGTTGATCCGCTCGTTGGTGCAAGCGGACGATCGAAGCTCGATGAAAACTGGTTTGTGACGGGTTGGGCAATGGTGGGCGGCTTCGGCATTCAATCAAGTTTTCTCTATGACGTCATGGGTGGCGTTGGATATGAATGGGAAAATGGCGTGTCGGCATTTGGCGGGTACCGTGTTTCCCATACGGACTATGAGGCCGACGTCTTTAAATGGGATCTCACCATGCACGGGCCATTGCTGGGCGTCAGCGCCAAGTTCTGACGTATCTGGGTAGAGTGTCCATCGTCATCCTTGGCCTTCCCCCAATCGCGGTGCCACTTTCTAAGTGAGAACCGCGCTGCCTTGAACTTGACCCCGTTCTTGGACCATTCGGAGGTAGAATTTTCCGGCTTTGTCGCCCATGGCGGGCTCGTTGCCGGTGAACGATCCAGCAGCATATTGAATTGACGTTTGAAGATGCGAGCTGCCGTTGCGCATCCGCTGATAGGCCGTAACGGCACCAGACATCGTTTGGCAATTCTGAAACCAGGCTTGCCGCTCCTGACTGACACCAATAGCCGCTTAGGATTCGTCTCAAGAGAAATCCCATCATGCTAGGCGCGTATAGTTCTGAGGTGGTTGGACGCACGACGTGATGCACGCAGAAGAGGATGAGGTCATACAACTCCTCTGTCACCTCAACACCTCTGACCACCGGAAACCTTGCCAAACATACGAGCAGATGTTGAAGCCTTCTGTTCCCTGACTACGAAGCGGTCCAATTATTGCGTGCTGGCGTATATCACTCGGCTGTACAAATTAAATTTGATAAATTGTTCGTTTACACTTCGAGCTTGGCCAAGGGCGCTCCAGCAATGAGAATTACCCATCACCCAGATATATCTATTCTGATGACTTGCGCAGCTGGGAGTCAGCCAGAGGTACTCTGCGCAGTTATTGCCTCACACCTCTCCGTGTGTCCTAGTTGCATGAGTGAAGTTGGGCGTTTGGAAAAAATTGGGGTTGCATTGTTCGATGAACTAGACCCAAAGCCGCTCACATCAAAGGTTCCTCTGCCTGCGGCTAACGCAGGGGATGCACAAAAAAAGGGTTGGAGTTACAGCGACAGGTCTCAAGGCGACGTACCGCCTCCGCTTACCGGAGTGATTGGTCCGCGGCTAGACGACATTGACTGGCGCCTCCTGGCTGCGGGCGTGTGGCATTTTCCTATCCCCCTCTCGCCGGCGGCAAAGGGTGATCTTCGGTTAGTCAAGATGTCCCCCGGCAGCGAGCTCCTCAATTGCGGCCATAAAGGCGAAGGGTTGGCGTTGGTTCTGCGTGGAAAATGCCGGGACAAATTAAACTCTCTTTGTCCCGGCGACTTCGCTGACCGCGAAGAAGGTTCTGACTGCTTGATCGTGGCGGATAAGGCGCTGGGATGCACTTTGCTCATCGCCAGCGAACACGAACTTCAAATTGTCCCTTCACCGATTCAGATTAGGTGCCCGGCGGGCTAGGAAATAGACCAGTGAAGGTGGCAAAACTTTCAACCCCCTCAGTCCACAACTGCTATTGAAGGTCCGCAATGATCGGACGAAGCTTCTGGTAAGCAAGTCGCATACGTGATTTGACCGTCCCGAGGGGAATGTTGAGGTGTTTGGCAATCTCACTTTGCGAAAGTCCGTCGACAAAGGAGAGCGTGACGATCTCAACTTGTTCAGCTGGGAGGTTGTTAAGTGCTTCCCTAACTTTCTCGCTTCGCTCTTGTGCTGAGACCATGTCGTCAGGAGACGGGTCGTCAGAAGGCGACTCGGCATGACCTTCCGGCAGAGGTTGCCAAGCCCGTTCCCTGCGAAGTCGGTCGATCCTCAAATTTCGGGCGATTGTGAAAATCCAAGTGATCGGATTTCCTTTTTCCGAAGAGTAGAGCGCGGCCTTCCGCCAAACGATTGTGAGAGCTTCTTGTGCCAGATCCTCAGCGATGTCTGAGGCTGCGCCTTGTCGGATCATATAGCCTTTGATCCGGGGAGCGAAGTGCTCGAACAACTTTGAGAAGGCTGACTGATCTTTCGTCTCCGCAACTTTGCGGATCAATC
>DAOUZE010000258.1 GCA_030665765.1 Filomicrobium sp. | reverse complement strand
TTGCGTTCATCGACGATTGTTTTGGCGGCAAGTTTGGGAACGCCGGAGCTTCCGTTGTGATTGAGGAATTTCTTGTCGGAGAGGAAGCCAGTTTCTTTGTTCTTTGCGACGGGACCAACATTCTGCCTCTCACCACGGCGCAGGATCACAAGCGTGTCGGCGACGATGATACCGGACCAAACACGGGCGGCATGGGTGCCTATTCGCCGGCGCCGGTGATGACAGAGGAACTCATCGCGCGGACGCTTAAGGAGATTATCCAACCCACCGTCGATGAATTGAGAAACAGGGGCACACCCTATCAGGGGGTACTCTATGCTGGTTTGATGATTACGCCCGATGGGCCGAAACTCATTGAGTACAACGTCCGCTTTGGAGACCCGGAAACCCAAGTCTTGATGCTGCGGGCCGACCGAGCTGGGCTGCTTGAGGCCCTTGATGCCTCCGCACGAGGGGCTCTTCATGATTTGCAGCTTGGTTGGAAAGACGAGGTTGCACTGACGGTGGTTATGGCTGCAGAGGGATATCCGGGAACACCGAAAAGGGGCACTGAGATCAAAGGCTTAGAAGCATTTGGAGAGGCCGACGACTTGATGGTGTTCCACGCAGGGACGATGCAGGACGCGCTCGGGCGGCTGGTTGCCAACGGTGGGCGTGTGCTCAATGTGACGGCCCGTGGGGGAAGTGTCGCGGAGGCCAAAGCGCGGGCCTATGCAGCCATCGAGAAGATTGATTGGAAAGGTGGTTTTTGCCGCTCCGACATCGGTTGGCGCGCGCTTGCCCGGGAACGGACCTAATCGTAGGCGGTCACAAATTTATGCACCATGAAACTCCTTTCGCGAGACGCCTGACAGCCAAGTCAAGATAAGGCCAAGATCGGCTAGTTGGATGAACGATAACTCGGCATGACGGGTCGGTGGATCGACTGACCCGCGATTGATTTCAGCCGATCCCGCAATCGGAGCACTGACTCGGTTACCCGTATGACGGACAAAACCACGCCGCGCCTTACGACCCGCGCGAACCGCCAAACCGGTTCGCTTGAGCTGAAGCGCAAACCAACTATTGGTCTGGCGCTTGGCGGTGGCGGCGCGCGGGGGCTTGCACACATCCTGATGCTCGAAGTGCTCGACGAGATGGGTATCCGGCCCAAGATTATCGCGGGAACGTCCATTGGCGCGATTTTTGGGGCGGCTTACGCGTCCGGATTTTCCGCTGCTCAGATTCGCGCCCACACTGAAGAGCTGTTGCGCAGCCGGTTCGAGATCGTACGACAGTTCTTCATGGCAAGGCAGGAGCCTCTCGGACGCGTTCTCAATATCTTGCAGCTACGCTCGGCGCTGTTCAATTCGGAGGCGTTGCTGGATATCGTCATGCCCAAAGGACTGGCTGAGGACTTTCAAGATCTCGCGATTCCGCTGCGGGTGGTCGCGGCGGATTTCTTCACTCAGGATCAGGTGGTTATCGAATCTGGGTCCACGCGAAAGGCGATCGCCGCAAGCATGGCGCTACCGGCGATGTTCTCTCCCGTGATGAGCGAGGAACACGCGTTGATGGACGGTGGGCTCGTCAACCCGCTGCCGTTCGACGTCATTTCCGGTGCGGCTGATATTCTCGTCGCGATAAACGTTTCAGGAGCAGGACGGCTGCCAGAAGACCGCGCGGCTCCATCGACGACCGAAGCTCTCATCGCGTCGCTGCAGATTCTCCAACACACGATCGTGCGCGAAAAGCTCCTATCCCGTCAGCCCGATGTTTTGGTCGATGTCAATGTTGGGCATTTCCACGTGCTCGAGTTCCATAAGCTGGAGCACGTCTTGGAATCGGCCGCGCCGGCCAAGGCTGAACTCCGCCACAAGCTCGAACGCGTCATGTCGGCGGAGACATTGGAAGCGATCGACGAGCAGCCGATACCTTTGGACGAAACTGGAGAGGTAAAACGTGCCCGGCTGGCGCAACGCCTGTTAGGAAACGACGGCTGACAACATTGCATTCTCAATCGCGACGGACTGCGAAAAAACTGCGCAGTAAGTTAGCTGCGCGGACCTCGTCCACGCCGGTATAGAGTTCCGGTGAATGGTTGCAAGTGGCTTGTGAGAAGACACGGGGACCATGTTCGACCCCACCGCCTTTGGGATCGCTGGCGGCATAGTAAAGCCGGCGGATGCGCGCAAATGAAATCGCGGCGGCGCACATAGGGCAGGGCTCCAACGTTACGTACAGATCGCAATCACCTATTCGCTGTGACTGAAATTTAGTACAGGCTTCCTGCAACACCAGCATCTCAGCGTGGGCGGTTGGATCGTGCAACTCCCGGGTGCGGTTGCCAGCACTGGCAATGACACGGCGATCACAGGCGATTACAGCACCAATGGGCACCTCGCCGCGCTTAGCTGCCGCTTCGGCCTCATGCAGTGCTCTCGCCATCGGCGACAGCTCGTTTACAGCGGTCATATCCGGCTGCCAGTCTATCTGAATTCCGTCGATTCTTGGCGCGCGGTCCCTACGGGCTCAATGCCTTGTGACCCTTCGGAAGCTTGGCTTCTTCTTCGTCCATATCGCCAGCGAAAGCCCGAGCGCCATCGCGGTTGTATATATCGCGGCGGAACTGGACGATACCATCCGACTCACCCCAAGCGGTAATGTAAGTGAAGATCACGGGAACCGGTCTGGTGAAGTCAAGATCGAGGGGCTGACCCGAATCGAGTACGGCTGCAGCACGGCCAGGTTGCTCCCAGCCCAGTTCGTATTTCGCCAGCCATTCGACTAACTCCATCACGTTCTGTACGCGGACGCAGCCTGCCGAATACGCCCGGCTCGCCTGGCCGAACAGCTTCTTCATCGGTGTGTCGTGCATGTAGACGATATCGGGGTTGGGCATGTTGATGCGCACGAGCCCCAAGGCATTCCAATCACCGGGATCCTGGCGGAACTTGATTTGGTTATGATCGACGTTGTGCCAATCAATATCTGAGATGGATACCTCTTCGCCGTCGTAGCTGCCGCGGAAGGCGCGAATGTGCTCGCGATCAAGATAGCCAGGATCCTTCTTCATACGTGGCACCAGGTCGTATCGAGCAACGCTTACTGGAACGCGCCAGTACGGGAAGAAATTGAGGCCCTTGATGGTGGCACGAATTTCTGGCGTCTGTCGCTCGGTGCGACCAGCGATGACGCGATGGCGTTTTTGAACTTCGTAGCGCTCGACGGCCTCCAGTTGGAAAGCCGGCGCATTGACCAGAACGTATCGGTCTTCAACGCGCTCATTCAGCATGTGCTGAATGCGGCGATAGTTCAATTCCAACTGCTGCAATCGCATGCCCGCGGTCACGTTCAAAGCAGCGAACGTCGCGCGATCGACGCGCCGGGTAATGCGTAGCCCATGGCGTCGCTGAAAACTCTCTACCGCCCGCTCGCATTCGCCGTCGAACTCGAAACTCTCGTAATAATTGCTACTCGGCGGCATGTCGCCGGTGGCCCGAAGCCGTTTACGAAGCAGCGTCACGCGCTCATCGTAATCTCCAGGACGGATCGAACGCGGTCCAGGCACCTCTGGCCAGCCACCCTTGTTGACAATCCTACGGTAGCGCTGGATAGCGTCACGTGTGGCTTGCAAGGTGACATCGCTGAGCCAAGGTGTATCGCCCGTCCTGAGGTCTCCTAGCTCATATTTCTTTTTGCGGCGCCCGGTCGCTGCGGGCCCATTCTCCCCGGCGCCTTGTCCAATGATCGACTCCCACCAGCTATCGCTCTGGGCATGCGCATTGCGCGCAAGAGGCAACATGCCCGTCGCTGCTGCAAGCCCCAGGGACTTTCGAAGAATACCGCGTCGCGTTACGAAGAACGCCAGCTTGGTGCGCTCGCTGCCCATCGCCCCCTACCTGATGAATTGGTTCCACTCCGCCCGATCACACGACCTTGTCGGCGGGCGAATGAGTCTCAGTATCTAACTATATCCGATGTGGCCAAACAAAGACGCTTTATCAAGCTCTTGGGGTGTCTAGAATGCTCAACTTTATGTGGCTATACTGTGAGCCAGTCTCACTGTGTACACTGAATGGGCCTGCCAGGCCCAATACTGGGCTTTGAGTCGGTTAGGAAAAGTGATCCCACCCCCATTTTTGCAGGTATACTGTTTTGCCTCCAGCATTGCGCACAGTGAGACCTGAGCCTGCTGTCAGGAGCCCTATCCTCGTGACACTTTGGACGTCGTCCAGCGCCATTTTGGAGAACGCCGCCGCGTCTTCGGGTGCGACCGCGGCAAGGACCTCGTAGTCGTCTCCGCCTGTTACGATGTCGGCCAGGGACAGCTGGCCGGTTTGGAGAAGCAAGCGCACCGGTTCGGAGACCGGCACTGCGGAACCTTCGATTTCAGCCGCACAACCGCTCGCGGCGGCAAGGCGCGAGGCATCGAGAGCGAGCCCATCGGAGATATCGAGCGCGGCCGTGGCGTGGCGTCTCAACGCATGACTAAGTTTTAGGCGCGGGGTTGGTGTCCGGCTGCGTGCCAACAGATGGGCGAGCCCCTCGTCGCCAACCTGGCGGCGCCATTCGTTCACCAGCTTCTGGTTGCCTTGGTCCACCGATAATCCGGCAAAGGCATCACCAATTGTGCCGGAAACCATGAGGACGTCTCCAGCCCGTGCGGTGCTCCTTTGGACCATCCGTCCTTTAGCAACCAGGCCGATGGCCGTAATGGTTATGCTCAGCACACCTCCCGTGCCGACAGTATCTCCACCAGCGAGATGCAGGCCCCATTCCGTTTGTGCCGCCTCGAGACCTTTTACAAAGCCATCCAGCCACGTCTCGTGCTCCGGCGGGAGCGCAATCGATAACAGATAGGCAAATGGGTCGGCTCCTTTGGCGGCGAGATCAGAAACATTGACGGCCAACGCCTTTCTAGCGGCCATGGCGGCCGAGTGCGGCGAGCCATCGAACAGGAAATGCCGGGCGTCGATCAACGTGTCCATTGTCACGACGAATTCGCTGCCCTCCGGCGGCGACAGCAAAGCGGCGTCGTCGCGCAATCCGAAGGCGCCGTCCAAACCAGAAGCCAAAGGCGCTAAAAGGCGCTGGATCATCTGCTGTTCGTTCTCAGACATCGCGGGATTCAGTTTTTTCCGTTCCGCGCAGCCTTGCCCGCGCCATTTTCAAATTCTGCTGGACGAAGCCGATGGGCGAGCCGGTCGAGAACGCCATTGACGACCTTGGGTTCGTCTTCGTCAAAAAAGGCGTGAGCGACGTCGATGTACTCGTTGATGACCACTCGTGCCGGAACATCCAGGCGCTCGACCAGCTCGAAGGCGCCTGAGCGAAGGATGGCCCGCAGGATTGAATCGATGCGCTGTAAACGCCAGCCACTAGCGAGCTGTTCATCGATCATTGGGTCAAGGTCACGTTGACGACGAACGACACCGCGCAGAAGCTCGGCAAAAAATGTCGGATCGGCGCCGGCGATCGTCTCTCCCGCTTCCGAATTGGGGAAG
>DAOUZE010000273.1 GCA_030665765.1 Filomicrobium sp. | reverse complement strand
AGCGCCTTCGCCTCGATCTGGCGGATGCGTTCGCGCGTCACCGAGAACTGCTGGCCGACTTCTTCCAGCGTGTGGTCGGTATTCATGCCGATGCCGAAGCGCATTCGCAGCACACGCTCTTCGCGTGGTGTCAATGATGCAAGCACCCGAGTTGTGGTTTCACGCAGGTTCGACTGGATCGCCGCATCGATCGGCAGCAGCGCATTCTTGTCCTCAATGAAGTCGCCGAGGTGGCTGTCCTCCTCATCGCCGATCGGCGTTTCAAGACTGATCGGCTCCTTGGCGATCTTTAGAACCTTGCGCACTTTTTCAAGCGGCATTGCGAGCTTTTCGGCGAGTTCCTCCGGCGTCGGCTCGCGGCCGATTTCGTGCAGCATCTGCCGGCTGGTCCGCACGATCTTGTTGATCGTCTCGATCATGTGCACCGGGATACGGATGGTGCGTGCCTGGTCGGCGATGGAGCGGGTGATTGCCTGCCGGATCCACCACGTCGCATAGGTCGAGAACTTGTAGCCGCGGCGGTACTCGAACTTATCGACCGCCTTCATCAGACCAATGTTGCCTTCCTGGATCAGATCGAGGAACTGCAAGCCACGGTTGGTGTACTTCTTGGCGATAGAGATCACCAAACGCAGGTTGGCTTCGACCATTTCCTTTTTGGCCTGCCGAGCCTCCCGTTCGCCCTTCTGCACGGCCCGCACGATGCGGCGAAATTCAGGAATTTCCAGACCGGTTTCACTGGCGAGTTCGTGGATTTCGCCACGAATGCGGTCGATCTGTTCGCGCTCACCATCAATGAACTTCGCCCACTTCTTACCCTTGTTGGACATGCGTTCGAGCCAGGTCTGATCAAGCTCGTTGCCGAAATACTCATCGAGGTAGGATTGGCGCGGAATGCCGTGCGCATCGGCCAGCCGCATCAACCGGCCCTCATAACTAACAAGACGCTTGTTTATCGCATAGAGCTGTTCGACGAGGCTTTCAATACGGTTGTTGTTGAGCGATAGGCTCTTAACGTCATTGATGATCTCTTCGCGCAGTTTTTCGTAGGCGCGCTGTTGCGCACCCGAGGCCTGATCGCCGGCCACTTGCTGCTCGATCATCCGATCCTGCTGCTTGCGCAGCTTCTTGTAATTGCCGGCAATCTTGTCGAAAGTTTCGAGCACGTTGGGCTTCAGCTCGGCTTCCATCGCGGCCAGCGACATGGCGTTTTCGTAATCGTCGTCGTCCTCTTCACTCTCTCCGTCACCCTCGGTGGATTGCACGCCCTCACCACCTTCAGCGACGGCGTCGGTGCTGGGCGCTGCCGCGCCGTTAGCGGCCACCGGACCCGGTCCGCCTTCTGCGGGTTGCGCACCGTCTGCGGGTTGCGCACCGTCTGCGGGTTGCACACCTTCGGCAGCCTGGACGGCTTTTGCTTCTGGACCTTCATAGGTTGCTTCGAGGTCAATGATGTCGCGTAGTAAAATGCGCCCATCATTGAGTTCGTCGCGCCAAATGATGATAGCTTGGAAGGTCAGAGGGCTTTCGCACAGACCGGCGATCATGGCTTCTCGGCCAGCCTCGATCCGCTTGGCGATCGCGATTTCGCCTTCGCGCGACAGCAGTTCCACCGAACCCATTTCACGCAAATACATGCGCACCGGATCGTCGGTCCGTTCTGTCGGTTCGGAGCGTGTCTCACTCTTGGTCGGAACGCTCTGCGTCGTCAGCGCCCGACTTTCTTCTTCCCCCGCCTCGGGAGTGGCCGCTTCTTCGGCCTCCTCTTCTTCCGACTCCACGACGTTGATGCCCATCTCGGACAGCGTAGCGTAAAGATCCTCGATCTGGTCGGAAGTAACTTCTTCGGACGGAAGAACCTTGTTTAGGTCCTCGTAGGTGACGTACCCGCGCGCCTTGGCCGCCTTAATAAACTTTTTGACGACCGAGTCGGACATATCGAGGAGCGGACTATCACGATCGCCATCGGTTTGCGATGCGTTGGCCTGTTCCTCGTCTTTCACGTTTACATTCACCATGGTCGAGACACCCTATTCGGTATGGGGTTCCTTGGCAGCGATACACGTGTGGATCGCTGAGGCAATTGTCGCTGACGATTTACTCGCCGCGTTGGAGTCTGCGGGTGCAGGATGATGCGGTGGCACCTTCTACAACTGTTCTTCGCCAAGCGCTGTCGTTCAACTCGTTCTTCCCCTCGGGTGGTCGCGTTAGTATTCGCAAAACCATTCATGTGGTTGCGGCACTTAGCCGGTGTTCCCGCACCACCGGCGCATCAATTCATTACCGAAAAACGGTAATCGATTGGGTTCAGAGTAAACTCTCGGTCACCGATCAGCGAAGTTGGTGCCGAATGGTCTTGATACTCCAGTCCGTCCCTGCTGCAATGCGATAATATGCTCGAAGCCCCCTCGCACAGCTTCGGCTTCGGCGTCTAGTTCAGCAAAGCGATCAGACCGATGTAGCATGAGCTGCTCGATTCGTAGCAGTATATCCCCTGATCCCAACCGATGCAGATGTGATCGCAATGTGCTGCTGTCAAGTGACTTTTCCATCGCGTGCGCGGAAAGTATGGCATCTCTGAGGTTGCGCAGCGTCTGAGATGTGAGTTTCAGCCCGGCGATATCCTCCGCGTATTCGTCTACGAGAAATGGATGATTGAGCAGACATTGCAAGATCAACACCTCTCGGGTAGGCATTGCAGCCCCGTGGCCGGCCGCGCGAGCGCTTCTTTTTAGGCTCTCGCTGGCGAAGGCGGGACCATGACCGGCCGCACCACGGCCATTTGATGCCCAGGCTTGGCCGGAGCCGCCTTCCCGGGACCGCTTAAGCCCCGGTTGAGAGGTGCTGACGGGTGTTTGACGACGATTTCCACCCTTTTTGAACCCAGATCCACGCCAGGCCTCGAACAGCCGGTCGCGTACGTCGCGTTCATAGTGACCGCGGACGGCTTGATCAGGTATTCCAGCGACGATATTCCGCAGCCGAACTTCAAGTCCAGCCCGTCGTTCGGGCGTCGACCAGTCTCCCTCGCCCCATTCCCGATCAAACAGCACTTCTGCGAGCGGGCGAGCCTTTTCGAGAACGGCCTGCAGCCCCTTGGCGCCGCTCTCGCGGATGACGTCATCAGGATCAAGCCCATCCGCAAGGAAGGCAAAACGCAGGCTACTGCCCGGCTTCAGGTGCGGTAGCGCGGTATCTACGGCCCGGAATGCGGCTTTGCGCCCGGCACTATCGCCGTCGAAACAGAGGATCGGCTCTGGCGCCATTCGCCATAAAAGTGCCAGTTGCTCTTCGGTGAGCGCGGTGCCGAGAGGGGCCACGGCCTCATGAAACCCAGCCTGGCTCAACGCGATAACGTCCATATAGCCTTCGACGGCGATCACATTGGACTTCTCGAAGGCCGCTTGCCGGGCACGGTGCGCGTTGAACAGCACTCGGCCCTTATGAAACAGCAGCGTATCATTGGAGTTTAGATACTTCGCTGGTTGCTGCGGATCGAGTGCCCGCCCGCCAAAAGCGATGACGCGGCCCTTCAAGTCGGTGATCGGAAACATCACCCTGTGACGGAAGCGGTCATAAGGCTCGCGGATATCCTCACCGCCGATGGCCATGCCCGAGGCAATCATCTCACGGTCGCAGAAGCCGGCGTTCCGCAAGTGATGAAGTAGCGCGGTACGGTCGTCTGAAGCGTAACCAAGCCGGAATTCAGCGATCGTCTCATCAGACAGGCCGCGCCGGCTCATATAGTCCCGTGCCAACTGTCCAGCCCGCGAAAACAAGTTGCGGTTGAAGTATTCAGCTGCGGAATCAACAAGTTGAAGAAGCCGCTGATGCGTATCGATTTGCGCTTGTGCTTCAGCCGTCGGAGGCAAGGATTTGGGCAGCTCGACGCCGGCTTCTTCAGCCAGCCTCTCAACGGCCTCCGGGAACGCCAGCCCCTCGGTCTTCATCAGAAACGTGAATATGTCGCCGTGTTCGCTACTGGCGAAGCAGTGATAGAAGCCCTTTTGGTCGTTCACAGTAAAAGATGGGGATTTTTCATTCTTGAAAGGTGACAACCCAACAAACTCGCGCCCCTGCCGCTTCAGGTTAACCTTACGCCCGACGACCTGGCTGACCGGCAGCCGGGCACGAATTTCATCGAGTAGGTGAGGGGTGAATCGCATCGTCTCCAAGGCCCTTTTCTAACGAAAAGCTTAAACGATTCGTTATCCAGCTATGATCCTCATGACACTGACTAACCGGTTCGCACCCGCTTTCCACAGGCACCGATGCGGTAGTCTCATGATCCACGCCGGTCCGATGTCGGGCCTGGCCCTGATTAAATTGGCCGTTAGTCAGCTGTCCTTCAGGGCATCTTTGACCATGGCGCTGACCTTGCCGAAGTCCATACGGCCCGTGTGGCGCTCCTTTAGGTGGCCCATGATCTTGCCCATGTCCTTGAGGCCGCAGCAGCCCGTCTCATCGACCACGGATTTAACCGCAGAGAGCATTTCCTCCTCGGTCATCTGTCGAGGTAGGAATTCCTTGATGATGACGATTTCGGCTTCTTCGCCTTCGGCAAGCTCCTCACGGCCGCCCTGGCGATAGGTTTCAGCTGAATCCCGGCGCTGCTTGATCATCTTTTGCAAGAGCGCCAAGATTTCCTGCTCGCCGATCTTGTCGGCCCCCGTCGCCTGGCCTTTTTCATCGGCCCGGGCCGCAATATCGCGGTCCTTGATGGCGGCGTTGACCAGGCGCAGTGTCGACAGGCGTTTCTTGTCGCCCGACTTCATGGCCTCTTTCATGGATTGGTTGATGCGTTCGCGCATGGGGCCTCCGATAGGCACTTCGTTTATTGTAGGCTGCCGAACGACCGTGCATGAAGCTCGACACGATCTGATCGCTTATATAGATCCAAGCGTGGTCCGCATCCAATCTCTCCGAAGCGGACCAAAAGATTGACCTGGCAAAGGCTTCTTCTTAGGTTCGCCAGGATGGGCCCCCTGAACCGGATTGCCGCAGGCTAGCCGGGTTCCATGCACCGCCCGCCTCGATTATACCGGCAGCGATCGGCGCACCAGTAGGCGCCTACCACCGCACACAACTTTGGGATAGCCCTTGACCACGACGACGTCA
>DAOUZE010000443.1 GCA_030665765.1 Filomicrobium sp. | reverse complement strand
GATCATCGCCGGGCTTGCTGTGCTCTATTTCGTCTTCAATCACCGCAAGTTTGCCGAAGAAGTCGCCGTACAGATGGGGCTCCAGCCCGAAGGAAGCGGCCTCATCATCGCCCAGGGCGTTGTCGGCTCGCTGATCTTCCTAATTGTTTTGATCATCGTCCATCTGATCACGGCGCGTATCTCCGACACTATCTTGGATAGCCAGATCGGCATGGTCGACCGGATATTGGGTTTTGTGTTTGGCCTCGCCCGGGGGTTTATCATTGTCGTAATACCCTACATGCTGGCGCTGCATTTTTGGCCGACTATGGACGAAGATTGGCCTGTTCTGAGAGATGCAAAAACGCGTCCCTACATTACCTCGACCGGTAAATCACTGGAGAGCTTCTTGTACGCTTACATCGTTCCTCTCATCGAGCGCGAAAAAGATAAACAGGAGGCCCGTGGCTCATCGCCTGCGGATCCCGCAACAAACACCTGACCGCATACTTCAAGGTCAGTTGCCGAATATGTACTAGCAAACAGCACGCGTGGTCATGTATCTGTCGCAAATGCTGGACGAAGCCTGCGTGATCGCGTGCCGCTTGCACGCGTTCGCACGCTTATTCGCCGGGCTCGACAAGCCGGAGGCTCAAATGGCGCGAAACGTGGCAACCGACTCACACCATCTGAATCGTGATCTGCTCGGCAATCATGATGACAAGTTGCGCGAAGAGTGCGGCGTATTCGGCATATTCAGGCACGAAGAAGCCGCCACTTTGACGGCGCTGGGCCTACACGCTTTGCAACACCGCAGTGAAGAAGCCTGCGGCATTGTCACCACCGAGGACAAACTCTTCCACATCGAAAGGCACCTCGGCCTCGTCGGTGACAACTTCAACACCCGCAAGGTCCTGGAACGTCTTAAAGGCAATGCCGCTATAGGCCACAACCGCTACTCGACCACCGGCGACACCATCCTCCGCAACGTCCAGCCCCTGTTTGCCGAGCTCTCGACAGGCGGTTTTTCGATCGCCCATAACGGCAACCTGACAAATCACGGCATACTGCGAGAGTCGCTGGTCGCTCAAGGCGCCATCTTCCAGTCAACGTCGGACACCGAGGTCATCCTTCACTTGGTCTCGCGGTCACGTAAGGCCGGGATTGTAGAACGCTTCATCGACGCCCTGCACCAAATCGAGGGCGCCTATGCGTTTGTTGCGCTGGCCGACGACATGCTAATCGGCGCCCGTGATCCCGTTGGCATCAGGCCTTTGGTTTTGGGCCAGCTGGAAGGCTCGTACGTTCTCGCCTCCGAGACATGCGCACTGGATATGATTGGAGCCACCTTTGTTCGCGAGATCGACAACGGAGAGATAGTTGTCATCACCAACAGCGGAATTGAATCCATCCGCCCGTTTGAGCACAGACCACCCCGCCCCTGCGTCTTTGAGTACATCTATTTCGCCCGTCCCGATTCAATGGTTGCCGGCCGCTCTGTCTACGAAGTCCGCGAACAAATGGGGCGCGAACTAGCCAACGAGAGCCCGACCGATGTCGATGTCGTCGTCCCAATACCCGACTCCGGTGTTCCCGCCGCTCTCGGCTATGCCAGTCAAATCGATATACCCTTCGGGTTCGGCATCATCCGCAACCATTACATCGGCCGCACCTTTATCCAACCCGAGCAGCGCATTCGTGAACTTGGTGTCCGCCGCAAGCACGCCGCCAACGCCGGGGTGTTGCGCGGTAAGAGGATTGTGCTGATCGACGACAGCGTGGTTCGCGGCACAACATCACGGAAGATCGTTCAGTTGGTTCGTGACGCCGGCGCACTCGAAGTACACATGCGCATCGCCTCACCGCCGATAATGCATTCCGACTACTACGGTATCGACACGCCTGAGCCCGACGATCTACTGGCCGCGCGCTACACGCTCGATGAAATGTGCTCAGGCATGGGTGCAGACAGCCTCGCCTTCCTCACTGTCAATGGCATCTACCGTGCGATTGGTATGGAAGCTGGCCGAAACGCCGCCGCACCCCAATTATCGGACCACTGCTTCACCGGCGAGTACCCCACTCCGTTACCCGACTTGGAGGAATTCGGCGCCGTACGCAAGTGCGGTTGACATTCTTGCAAGGCGGCTGACTATGGGCCCCAACAACGACGCCGCACTGCCCATCAGCTAACAAAACGTCTCGACAGAGAGTTACCCTCGGAGGTTCAAAAGTGCGCACCCTCGCATTGATCGTGTGTGCCGCCACTGTGGCGATGTCCACGTCGGCCACGGCTCAGGACTTCGTCGTCAATACCGGCGGCGAGACGGGCGCCTATCATGGCCAATTCTGCCCGGCGCTGCGTGACCAGATTAAGAAATCTGGCTTCAACGCCACCTGCCGCACCAGCGCAGGCTCAACCGAGAACATGCAGCGCGTTGCCGACGATCCCGCTCAACTCGGCTATGGGCAGCTCGACGTTCTGGCACTCAAAGCGCGAGAGTTTGGCGGGGCATCAGCATTTCGACGCTTGCGCATGGATGACGTTCGCGAGTGCATTTTCGCTGTGACCAATAACAAGGGTCTCGACAGTTATGGCGAATTGGCCGTGCACGCCGATGAGTTGCGCTTTGTGCTCCCTCCGGAACAGTCCGGCAGCGCCGCCACATTCCGCTTCCTTCAGCAGATTGACCCCTATGGCATTGGTCGCGCCGAGAAAGTACTTCACGCTGCCAACACCGACGAAGCCATCCGCATCGCGCTGAACAGCGAAGCCACTGTCGCCGTCTTCGTTCAATTCCCGGATCCC
>DAOUZE010000016.1 GCA_030665765.1 Filomicrobium sp. | reverse complement strand
CACACGGCCAAGGACCTGGCCCTGTTTGACGCGCTGACCAACCCGTACCTTGATGGAGCGGGGATGCATATGGAGATAGCGATATTGAGTGCCGTCCTTGGCTTTGAGGCGGACGGTCGTGTTGCGGGTGACCATGTTGATAATGCCATCGACAACGGCGACAACTTCCCATTTATTGTCGCGACAGGACGGCGGTCGGATGTCTTGGCCCTGATGACCGCGGCCTGCTGGGCACAGCGGCATCGAATGGCCGCGTACCTCGCAGTAATTATCACGTTGTAGGTGTGGATCGTAGTTGCGCGGATCGCATTCGCCGCCACCTGCAGCACCACGGCCGCCCCAACCACCGCCGCCGTAACCCCAGATTTGCGAATTGAGATAAGGGTGCTGATCTTGGCCCAGCTTGAAGGGGAAGACTATATCTGGCAGCCAGACGCGGCGATCTTCACGCCCACGGCCGGCATCCTGGGGCAGCAGTTTACCAGGTGGAAAGTAGCGGAAGCCCTTATCATCGTCCGGTTCACCAGTCTGCGGAGCGGCTGGCGGCGGTTTGGGCTGGGTTATCGGCCGCGTTGGTGATTCGGGTTTGTCGGGTTTTTTCGGAATAATAGGTACGAGAGATGGTGGACCGCCCGGTGGTACAGCGCAGCGAATGGTATGGCGCGAGGTCCGGAACGGTGCGCTATATATGGTATTGTTTTGTGTACTGCTACAGCGGTGCTCGAGCGTTTGTTTGGTACTGCGTGTAAGGGGAGCAAGATCGGGCGAGGGCACTGTGAAAGCCTGAGCCATCGTGGCCGCCATCCCCATGACAACGGTCACGAGAAACGCACAGTTGATGAACTGCTTAAACAGTCGCTTCATAATTCCAAATACTGATGAGGCAAGGAGCCTTAACAAGGATATCCCTCGCATCGCGGTGTCCACACCTTGTGCCGTTGGTGGGGCAATTGAGCGTCTAGCGTGTTTGTAGTATCCGGGGCGAGTGCAAACAGTTGCGGCGTTGTGCATAAGTCGCGTTGGGGTAGGAGAATGATTAAGTTTTTCAAGAAGTTTATCGCCGCAGGCGTTGTGCTCGCGGGTCTGTTCTGGGCGATGGCGCCCAGTTCGGCGCAACAGGTCGCTGGTGCAGGCCAGAGACAACCAAAGGTTATGAAAGTTGATTGGAACAACCTTGAGATACAGACTTTCTTTCGCGAGCAAGCGACCAATCCCCCGCGGTCATTGACCCCTGAAGACCAAGTCAAGCTGAGCAAGCTAAAGCTGCCAGTGATTGCCTTCGACCGCCCGCCGGGTGTTATCGACCGTGCCTTCGGGGTAGAGCGGGCGCCGAAGCGTAAACGCCAACTGGTCACCGATCCGGACGATCCAACCTGGTACACGATTGTCGATACCTACGGCGAATTGGCGATCACGGTGGATGGTGATCTGCGCATACAGCAAGAGTTGCCAGCGGATACCAAGATCTACACACCGCCACCAGGCCTGGCCGCGGAACCCAGAGTCAATATCGTCGATAGTGAGATTGAGGAAGGCATGGAGGGGCTGATCGCCGAGTATACAGTGCGGAAATTTCCAAACATCCCTTACCAGGTCACGATAGAATGCGCGCCGGCGGCACGCCAACACTGCGTCGACAGCTTGGCTTTGCAGCGCGACCGCAAGGCGCTGCGCATTATCTCGGCCCGGCCGCCGAAATAGCATGGCAACGTTGCGATCTATTTGCGGCCGGGGAACCTTTACACGTGACGGAACAGATCGGGACCGCGTCGCCGGGTGCAATCGGCAAATCGGTGTTTGCGGAAGAATGCTGGGGATTTCGATCGATTACCGAGGCTTGCCCGCCTTGGAAAGTGCACCAGCCAAACCCGAAAGATCATAACCCGCCTTGTGCGTCGCCGCGAGGATGTCCTCAGCGGGGGTTCTCTCTGCCTGTGAAAAAGCCCAAAGGACAGCGCACCGGGTACCGCTCCTACAATAGGCCAACAGCGGCTTGGCCGATGCATCAAGGATTGACTTGAATGCGGCGACGTCGTCGAGGGCGATCTGCCCACTGACCACCGGTTGATGGGTGAACGTCATCCCGTGCGCTTCCACCGCTGCCTTGATATCCCCGCAAACCGTTTGGCCGAGCTCTTCACCGTCAGGCCGGTTGCAAATAACGGTCTTGAAGCCAGCAGCAGCGATGGCGGGGATGTCCTCCACATTGATTTGAGGAGTGACCGAGACTTCTTCAGAGAGTTTGTTGATCATCATGAAAATGAGCTCTACGCCGCAACTGCCTTGGCTAACTGATTTCGTGTGAACCGGGCGATCGCCATCCCAACGAGCAAGGCCGCCACGAAAACCCAAGGTTCCGTGTGGCCAAGACCGAGCGCTGGAACAACGCCGCCTGGACAATAACCGATGAGACCCCAGCCGACGCCGTAAATCGCCGAACCGGCGATCAGCTGCCGGTCAATTCTTGTTGTCTTAGGTAGATGAAACTTTGCATGAAAAAGCGGAGCCGGTCGGACCAACACCAGCCGGTAGCCTACAGCAGTAGTCAACAGCGCCGAGGCCATAACGAACGCTAGGCTTGGGTCCCAAGTTCCCGCTACATCGAAAAAATTTAGAACTTTGGACGGGTTGATCATACCCGAAACGGTGATCCCGAGGCCGAACACCAGACCGGTGATGAGCGCCCAAACGATACGCATGCCTAGCCTCCGATCAGGTGACGGTTCACGAACACGGTTGCGACGGCAACGAACATGAAGACACCGGTTGCAACGATCGAGCGTGGCGAGAGGCGGGCAAGTCCGCAGACACCGTGACCGCTGGCGCAGCCGGCCCCGAAGGTCACCCCGATGCCGACCAGCAGACCGGCGAAAATACTGACCGCCGTGGTGCCGGGCATCATGAATTCCGGCGCCTGACCGGTCACCCAAGTGAAGACTGCCGGGGCTGCGATCATTCCGGCGAGGAACGCCGCACGCCAACCCCAATCATCCCAGGACGATGCGAATACTGCACCGCTGAGGATGCCGGAAATCCCCGCAACGCGACCTAAAAACAGCATGACCATTACGGCGCCGATGCCGATCAGCGTTCCGCCAACGACGGCCGCTACGGGCGTGAATTCCGTCATCTATAATATTTCTCCCTCAATTCGTCGTTGGACGCGGACGATCGATCGTTTCAAGAGACGATTGAGTTAAGAAATGAAAGGCGCCAGTCCGTCATCAGGTGCTAAAAAAGCTTCATTCCTGGCGGGAGTGGAAGTCCCCCGGTTACTTCGGCGAGTTTTTCCTGCGCCAGGCCTTCCGTCTTCGACTTGGCATCCTGGCTGGCAGCGACGATGAGGTCCTCCAGGATTTCCGTTTCCTCCGGCTTCATCAGGCTCCGATCGATTGCGACCTTGCGCATCTCACCCTTCCCATTCAGCGTCACCTTGACGAGACCGGCGCCCGATTGCCCTTCGCACTCCAGCTCAGCAAGCTCTTCTTGCACCTGCTGCATGCGCGCCTGCATCTCTTTGACCTTGCTCATCATGCCCATGATGTCTTTCACAGCGCATTCCTTTTTCCTGATCGGTTTTGTTTGACCAAGCCAGTTGGACTGCGGCAGCCCAGCAGACTGGTCGTGGCTTAACCTGTTCCTGTGTCTTCAGAGGGTTCCCCGGCTTCAATATCTCGGACGGCGGTGACTTCGGCTTCGGGAAAGGCCTCCAATGCGGCGGCTACCACTGGGTCTGATTTTAGACGTTCAAGTTCCGCCGCCGCCGCCTCGCGTCGCATCACGCCGATCGGCTTGTCGCCCTCCGATTTGGATAGCATGACGATCCAACGCTTGCCGGTCCACTGGTTGAGTTTTTCGCGCAGTTCATTGGCGATTGCCGGCGGTCCATTGGCCATCAGAAACATGTCGATCGAACGGTTGTCGCGGTCGAATTTCACCAGACTAACGTTTTCTTCCAAATGCACCTTAAGTTTGGCGTCGCGTTTGGCGCTTACCAAATCAATCACCTCGGTGAAGGAGCCTGGGTCAGGCCGTAATGTCCCGGCGCCAGGAAACTGGGCATCTATGTAAAGAGGATCTTCGGGATCAAAGTCGGCATCCTCCGGCAGCCCCTCCATCGGATTGTTCGCCGTTTCATCGAGCCAGCCGGGTATATCGGTTACGGCCGCGCCTCGCTCTCGCGTGTCGGCCATCGTCTTTTCGGCAGCCGTCGGACCGTCGGTTGCTGCTTCAGCCCGCGCGGCACCGGCCGAAGCATCACGATTTGGGGCTTCCGTGTTTTTTGGCCGAGCCGGCACGCCGGCGCCGCCAAGGGTTTTGATGATCTCTTCAGGCGAAGGCAGGTCGGCGGTGTAGGCGATGCGAATGAGGACCATTTCGGCGGCCGCGCGAGGATTAGGCGCCCGTCCGACTTCGTCGATGCCCTTCAGCAGCATCTGCCATACCCGCGACAGCAGCGCTACCGAGACCTTGTCCGATACAGCCTCTGCACGCCGCACGTCTTCGGCGGAAAGACCCTCTGATCCATCCTCCGCTCCGACCGTCTTGATGCGTGTCGCCAAATGCACTGCTTCGGAAAGGTCCCCCAGCGCTTGTACTGGATCCGCACCGTCGCGATGCAGCGCCTCCAGAGACTTAAGCGCTGCAGCGGGTTTGCCGCCGATCAGCAACTCCAGAAGGTCGAAGATACGCCCGCGGTCGGCAAGGCCCAGCATGGCGCGCACGTCTTCCGCGCTGACATTGCCGCTAGAAAAGGCAATCGCCTGATCGAGGATCGACAAGCCGTCGCGCACCGACCCTTCGGCGGCCCGCGCGATCAACATTAGCGCGTCCTCATCGGCTTCCGCGCCTTCTTCGCCGACGATGCGCTTGAAATGCTCAGCCAGTAGAGGCACGTCCACACGCCGCAAATCGAAGCGCTGGCAACGCGAAAGAACGGTCACTGGGACTTTGCGGATTTCGGTGGTGGCGAAAATGAACTTTACGTGCTCGGGAGGTTCTTCAAGCGTCTTCAAAAGCGCGTTGAAGACACCTTTGGAGAGCATGTGCACCTCGTCGATAATGAAAACTTTGTAGCGCGCCACAAGGGGTTTGTAGCGGGCGCTTTCGATGATCTCGCGGACGTTGTCGACGCCGGTGTTGGACGCCGCGTCCATCTCGATCACGTCGGCGTGCCGACTTTCCATGATCTCCACACAGTGGCGGCCTAGTTTTGTCGGATCACGCGGCAGATCAATCGTCGGACCAGCCTGGCGCTCGTCACCTTCTGAGGGTTCGAAGTTGAGCGCGCGCGCCAAAATCCGCGCCGTGGTTGTTTTGCCGACACCGCGCACACCGGTCAGCATGTAGCCTTGCGCGATGCGTCCTTGCGCGAACGCATTCTGCAATGTCTCTACCATCGCGTCCTGACCGATCAGGTCATCGAAGGTCTGCGGCCGGTATTTGCGCGCGAGAACAACGTAGGGCTTGGCCCCCATCTCCGCGTCTTTGAACATGCTATCACTCATGGCGGGCGATTATAGCGGGGGCGGTCGGTCGATAGAAGGGTGGTTTCCTTGCGATTTGATATCACGCCGCAGGTTCAGTCGAATTTTCTTTGAAAACAAGCGTCCCCGAACCAAACAACAACCAACACCGGCTTGCCGCATTTTGGCGCCGAAAAAAAACAGAGCTCGAGCCTTCAGCCGCAAGGCTCGGGGTACAAGGCGACCCGGCGTTAACGCCGCCAATGCAGAGGGCCCTTGGCCCGTAGACAAAAGGAAAGAGGCTGGCGGACGACCCGCGTCCTGATCGTTAGGGCTGCTTCGTTCCCGACCTGACCCGGTTGGCGAGGGATGCGTCCGCCGCCAGCCCGAGCGATGTATGACGGTTTTGCGGTTGCGATGCAAGACGGGCCTGGGAGGAAAAACCGAAGACAACACCGCTCCTAACCCATCGCACAAGTTGCGCGAACCGCCCCCGCCGTGCTGTTGTCGTTGCGCTCTAAGGAGGCACGCTAATAATGAATCTCACACTCGGTCCGACCATCGAGCTGGACAGGCTCAGTGAAAAGCGTCCGGACAAGGAATACATGGCCTCGCTCGTCGAAGCTGAGACCTCTCGGTTCTTCGTGCTGGCGGGTGCCAAACCGGTGGTTGATTCCAACGAGGACCGTACCGAAACCCGCATCCACTGGTTCACAGGCCCGGAGATCTCCGAAATGGGTCTGGCGATCAGCGAGGCAATGCTACTCGGCCTGGATCCGTCCGATGGTACCGCCCGCTTTGCCGTTGCAACCAGTGAGCATTATGCCCGTGGCGCTCCACAGGCCCGCGATACCTTGAAAAACCGTGCAGAAATAAGCACCCTCGCCGCCCAAGGCTCCATGCCGGCAAGCGAGCTGGCCCTCGTGGGGCAGGCGGCGGCGCTCGCAACCTGGCATGAAAACAACCGTTGTTGTGGCCGCTGCGGCGGTTCGATGACGTTCAAGCAGGGCGGATGGAAGCGAAAATGCTGGGCTTGCGGTTATGAAACCTTCCCCCGCGTCGATCCTATTGTGATCATGGCGGTGACCGATGGCGATCGCATCGTGCTGGCTCACGAGGAGCGCTTTCCCGACAAGATGTACTCAACGCTGGCCGGCTACCTGGAGCCCGGCGACGATGTCCCACATGCAGTGCGACGCGAGACCAAGGAGGAGGTCGGCCTGGAAGTTGGTGAGGTGCGCCTGATTGGATCTCAGCCTTGGCCGTTCCCGCATTCCCTGATGCTCGGCTGTATTGCCCGTGCGGAACCGACGGAATTGGTCGTCGCGGCAGCCGAGATCCAGGACGCGCAATGGTTCAGCCGCGAGGACGCTCAAGCGATGTTGGAGCATCGGCATCCTCAGGAACTGTGGCTGCCTGGGGCGCAATCCATGGCCCATCACCTGGTAAAAGTCTTTCTCGGCGGAGAAATTTGACCAGCAACAATGAGTGTTGCGGCGGCACCTAAGTGGTATCGCAGCACTAGCCGCAAGCGTCTGAAAGCCTATGCTTCCCCACTATGCAGGGCTTACGAATCATCAGTCTGTTAAGGGGCACGGTCGGTTGGACCGCTATCATGGCGACGATACTTCACGTCGTCCTGCTATCGCTCCACGTCACCGCAGCCTTCGAGCGCGGTATTAACGCTGGGCGAGAACAGACCGCGGCGCTGGGCATCCATGCCTTCTGCGGGGTCGATTTCCCTCAGTCCGAAGCGGCCGTTTCGCCTGACGGCGGGCAAGATCCTGGCTCCGGCAAATCTGATGCCAGTTGTCCGCTTTGCAATAGCGCCTCACTGGTGGCTTGCATCGCAGTACCCGTCGTCGATGTCAGTTTCGTTATATTTTGCACACCGCAAACACTGGCCTGCTCCTCGGCCACCGAACCAAGGGCCTGGCCGCAAACTGGCGCCGGCAGTATTCGCGGTCCACCCACCATCACTTGATCTTCGATCAGACGGCGTCGCTGTAGCGGCAGCATATACGCAATATTCCTGCGGAATGTCGCTCACGAAATACCTGTTTTACTTAGGTCAGACCGATGAAATCATCACTCAAGCTATCAACCTGCGCGGTTTCGAGTATTCTACTCGCCGCAGCTGTTTATGCGCGGCCTTCCCACGCTGACGACCCTCACCAGGGCGGTTTTGCCGTCCAGGGTGGCGGCAGTCACCACGGAGCGATTCGTGCCGATGGCCATGCGCCCATCGGCGTCATGGGCGATCACCCGCATAAGAAGGGCGAGTGGATGCTCTCCTACCGCTTCATGCGCATGAACATGGAAGGTAACCGCATCGGCACCAATGAGGTTTCCCCCGAGGAAATCGTGACAACCGTGCCGAACCTCAACCCCGTGGTTACACCAACCGGCATGACCGTCGTGCCGCCCTTCTTGCGCGTGGTCCCGACCAAGATGACCATGGACATGCACATGTTCGGTGGCATGTACGCCCCCACCGACAACACCACGCTGATGGCCATGCTGCCTTACATTAGAAAGGAAATGGACCACGTGACGTTTCAGGCGCCGAATCCGATGATGGGGATTCCGGCCGATAACACGAACCGTATCGGTGGTTTCACGACTAAGTCGGAGGGTATTGGTGACCTCAAGCTCTCTGCGATGCACCGGCTGTACGATGGTAGTGTCAATCATGTCCATTTGAATCTCGGGATCAGCGCCCCGACCGGTTCGATCAAGAAGCGAGATACGATTCTTGATCCGTTTGGTCGTACGCCCGACGTACGTCTTCCTTACTCCATGCAGATCGGTACCGGCACCTGGGATCTGCTGCCGGGGATCACCTACAATGCTCGTGTGAATGACGTGTCCTGGGGGGCCCAGTACATGGCCGAGGTCCGCCTCGAAAGCGAGAATTCGCAAGGTTATGCATTTGGTGACAAGCATACAGTCACCGGTTGGGTCGCCTATGAATTCGCATCGTGGATCAGCGCATCGTTCCGCGCCGAGTACACAACGCAGAGCGATATCGACGGCTTCGACGCTCAGATTGGTGGCCCTGTCCAGACAGCGAACCCTGATTTTTACGGTGGAAAGCGGCTCGACCTCTTGGGCGGCGTCAATCTCGTTGTTCCAGAAGGTCCGCTCAAAGGCCATCGCTTGGCATTTGAAGCTGGCGCTCCGGTCTACCAAGACCTCAACGGTCCGCAGATGGAGACCGATTGGATCTTCACGGTGGGGTGGCAAAAGGCGTTCTAGAGCCTTAAGGCAACGGACACTATATCAAAAGCAGTGTCCGTCCCGACCCTTTCCAATTGGAGATCAATTATGACGAAGAAGCTTTTTGCCGTCGTCACCCTTATGCTCGCGGGTTTCACCATGGCCGGATTGGTGCAGGCCCAGGCTGAAGAAAAGGCGGCGACTCTCAAAATCGAGAAACCCTGGACCCGCGTAACGCCACCAGGCGCCAAGGTTGCCGCCGGCTTTGTGACGATCACCAATACCGGTAGCGAGCCCGACCGCCTCGTTGGTGCCACTGCCTCGCTGTCAAAGCATGTCGAAGTCCACGAGATGTCGATGAAGGACGGCGTCATGCGCATGCAGGAAGTCGCCGATGGCATAGAGATCGCACCCGGTGCGACCATCGTTCTGAAACCAGGCGGCTACCATATGATGTTCCTGGAACTCTCCGCCTCACCCAAGGTAGGTGAACCCGTCAAGGGCACACTGAAATTTGCAAAGGCGGGTGAATTACCAGTCGTATTCGCCGTTGCCCCACTGGGTGCCAAATCGATCGACAGCGGCGGCAAAATGACAGGTAGTCAAAAAGAGGATGAAATGGATCACGGCAGCCATCATATGAAACACTAAGAGTAATCCGTCTCGAAAAAGACACAGGAGCAACGCAGGATGACAGCAGGAACGCTCTTGTCACGCATAAGGCTTGGACTTTGGGGGCTTGTTGCTATCGCCGTTTTTGCTGCGGGGGCTCTTCTTCTCGGTCACTTGCAGGAGGCCGCCCGGCAGGGCGCTTCCCTCCCAGGCGCGGCACGGCTGGGCGGCGATTTCGAGCTCGTCGACCACAACGGCAACGCGTTTTCCAGCCAGGCGCTCAAGGGAAAGCCTCACGCGATCTTCTTTGGCTTCACCCACTGTCCGGACATTTGTCCAACAACGCTGTTTGAAATGACAAAGCATCTCGACGCGCTTGGACCGAAGGCCGATACGCTCAAAGTGTTGTTCGTAACGGTCGATCCTGACCGCGATACACCGGGGCACTTGAAGACCTACTTGTCCGCGTTCGATGACCGCATCGTCGGTCTTACGGGCAACGAGAAGCAGGTCGCCAGTGCGATTAAGGCTTACCGTGTTTTTGCCGAGAAGGTGCCGACGTCGGATGGCGACTACACCATGAACCACACGGCGACCGTCTACCTCTTCGACGGCAAAGGCACACTCGCGTCGACTTTGAGCTGGGAGGAAGACGAAACTACCCGGCTTGCCAAGCTTGCCCGGCTGGCCGAACGAGGTTGACCTTCTGCCGGCTTACAGTTTGCGAGGCTTGCCGCCACGCTGGCCGACCTGCCTGCTGCTAGGCGGCCGGTTCTTTCGCCGCCACCGTCAGCCCAGGCGACTTGGTCAGCTTTGCATCGATCAACCTCTGCCAAACATCCCTGATCTTGACGATGTCTTCGATCGGCTCGAATTCTTTGTTGCGCAGCCGTTCGTGAATGAGGCAATCCCTAAAAACAAGGGATACGGCGCACTGACCCTGCAATCTGATCTGTAGTTCCAACCGGCGTGGCACGACGCTTAGAGCGTCGCCGCCATGGTCTTCTGTGGCTGCCGGCGTGGATTTTGCTGCGTCTCTTCGCATGTCAGGTGCATCGGGTGGAGAAACGTCGCTGGACCAGGTCAGTGACACGATGTCGTCGTAGCGAAACAGGTGCACGCGCGCATAGACGATCTTCTCGCTCCATAGATCGACTGCGCCTTCGAATACTGTCAGGTTCTCTGGCCCGAAGTTAAATGCGGCCAGGCCCACCGGCGAAATCCGCGGGCGCCGGTCTTCACCGATCTGCGTGAGGATCGACAAGCCCTTCAGCCGTTCAGCCTTGGGGAACGTCTTGAGGATGACCGGATTTTCTAGCCGCTCCGGCGGAATCGGAATCTCCGATTTTGCCTTGTCGATAAGGCTATCGAACTGTTTGGCAATCCACTCATCGATCCTTGGTTCCAAGTCGCCTGGCGCGACTGGTGGTCTTGAGCCGCGCACCCAGTCGTATAGATAGGCTGCGACCGCCAGTGCCGCGACTGCTGCTAGCCCCCATACGATACCGTTGTGCGACAACTCATAGAGCCAGAAGTCTCCAGCTGCAGCCGCCGCGACAAGTGCCAAGGGAAGCGCCCAGCTTTGCCAAATCGGCAGCGCGGCGATCACCAGCAACAGCATCCCCGGCATCATGTATTGGTGGGCCTCTGTTTCAACGATCTGCGGCCAGTCGACATCCGGAGTAATCGTGTACCGAATGGCGGGAATAGCCGCGAGCACAAGGCCGGTCACCGTCATCGCGGCTCGGATCGTCTTGACGCGCCGGGTAAAAAATACGTGGCCCTTATGTCTGGCATGCAGCTCGCCGGTGAAGTAGTCCGCAAGCAGCGATTTAATATCGTTCCTATCGCCGGACGCCGCTTTCGATCCGGGTTTCGAATCCTGCAAAGACACGAACGCGGACGAAGTGGTCTTCTCGTCACTCATGATCCACGCTCAATCGATAAATCGTTCCACGACGTTATCCCGCTCAACAGACAGCGGCGATCTGCACGAACGGGCGCAATGACCTTCAATCATGCATGGCTTCGAAATGGCCGGTCGGCTTGTTGCGAGCATGGCAACGCGCTCACCGGCCATCATACGCAGCGCCCTCCGTCGACTTCGATTGCGACGCCGGTGATGAATTCGGAAGCCGGCTCGGCCAAAAAAATTGCTACATTGGCAATATCGGATGGCCGTGACATGCGACCGAGCGGGATGGTTGCAATGAACTTTTCACGGCTAGCCGGTGTGTCCGGTTGCCCCATGAACGTTTCAAGCATCCCGGTTTCGCCGATCACCGGATTAATGGCATTGACGCGAATTTTCTTGGGTGCCAGCTCTGCGGCAAGCGATTTCGTTAAGGTGATGACTGCGCCCTTTGAGCCGTTGTACCAGGTCAGCCCGGGTCGCGGTCGGACGCCGGCCGTCGAGGCAGTGTTGATGATGATACCCCCACCACGCTGCTCCATCTGCGGCACTGCAGCCAGCGTCGTCAGATAAATGGACTTCACATTGACCGCGTAGATCCGGTCGAACTCTATCTCGCTGACTTCCAGCGCCGGCTTGTTGGTATGGGTCGTGCCCGCGTTGTTGACAAGGATGTCGAGCCCACCGAATTGCGTCGCGGCCCTAGCGATCATGGCTTCGACATCGGCCTGCAGGGTAACATCGGCACGAACGGAAACCGCGGCGTCTCCGATCGCCTTGGCGACGGCCTCAGCCCTGTCACCATCGACATCGCCGATAACGATCTGGGCCCCCTCGCGTGCATAGGCTTCGGCGATGCCCCTCCCGAAACCGGAGGCTCCCCCGGTAACGACAGCAACTTTGTCGTCAAGTCGGCCCATGTTTGCGCTCACACCAGTCTAGCGATGCCCCTGCATGGGGATCGGAGGGTTATGCGCTGCCATCTCAGCGCGGTATGGGCTCGCCCGATAGGCACCGAGCAGCCGGACCTGGGTCGAAAAGAACGATAGCTCTTCGAGAGCCAGCTGCACCATGCGTTCCGTCGGGTGGCCCTCAACATCGGCATAAAACATTGTGGCGTTGAAGGTGCCCTCCAGCTGGTAGCTCTCCAGCTTGGTCATGTTGACGCCGTTTGTCGCGAAGCCGCCTAGCGCCTTGTAAAGGGCCGCCGGCACATTGCGTACACGGAACAGGAACGATGTGATGATCGGCCCCTCGTTAGGTTCCGCATCGTCCGGTTCCCGCGAAAGAATAACGAACCGGGTAGTGTTGTGGACTTCGTCCTCGATATCGCTCTTAATGATCTCTAGCCCGTAGATCTCCGCCGATAGCGATGTCGCAATCGCCGCGCAAGAAGCATCGGCGCTTTCTGCAACGAGCCGAGCCGAGCCCGCCGTATCGGCCTCTGGGACCGGCCTGAGGCCAAGGCTGCGCAGTGTTTTCCTGCATTGTCCAAGCGCCTGGGTGTGGCTCAGGACCTTGTCCACATCCTCCAACCGCGTCCCCGGCTTGACTAGTAACTGGTGCCGCACGCGCAAAAAGTGCTCTCCAACAATGTAGAGTTCGGCCTCCGGCAAAAGGTGATGAATATCGGCGACCCGTCCGGCAACCGAGTTTTCGATCGGGATCATCGCGTAGGTTGCTTCGCCGGTTCGCACCGCTGCAATTGCGTCTTCGAACGTCGGGCAGGCGACGGCTTCCATCTCCGGGAAAGCTTCAGCACAAGCGACGTGAGAATTCGCACCCGACTCACCTTGGAAGACGACACGCTCGCCGGGCCTGGTGAGGCGGTGTGCCGTGTCGTCCGACGTATCGGTTCCTTCGCGTTTCTTCTGCGCGGTTTTCGTCATTTTCCACCCGGCACCGTCCCGTTTGAGCCTTCAGTCCGAAGGCTCTTTTGGGGAGGGTTGAGTCAAGAGTTCGACTAAGTGGCGCAAGTCGGCGGCAGGTTGAGGATCAGCTTTTTTCTTCAGTGTTCTCAAAGGCCTCACGCGCGCGTTCGAGATCCGCGGGAGTATCGACACCCAATGGAATGGTGTCAACGATCGACACATCGATTCGCATACCGTCTTCCAGTGCTCTGAGTTGTTCCAATCGCTCGCGTTGCTCGAGCGGCGACGGCTTTAGTGCGACGAACTTTTCAAGCGCCGGCCGGCGATAAGCGTATATGCCAATGTGGTGATAGAGCGGCCCATCGCCGAAGGGGGCCGTGGCCCTTGTAAAGTAAAGCGCCTTGAGCACGTTCGGCGTCCCGCTAGGTGTGCCGACCACCTTGACCACGTTCGGATTTTCCCGCTCGCCAACTTCACGGATCTCGGCGGCGAGAGTGGCGATGTTCGGGCCCGGCTGCTCGAATGGGGCCAGGCAGGCGTTGATGAGGCGAGGCTCCAGTGTCGGCAAGTCGCCTTGGACATTGACGATGAATTCGGCATCGCCTTCAGGGTCAACTTTATTGATGGCCTCGAACACACGGTCCGAGCCGCTTGCGTGGTCCCTGCGGGTCATAACCGCTTCACCGCCGGCACTGCGGACGGCGTTCGCGATTTCCTCCGCGTCGGTTGCGACAACAACCCGGCCGCATTCCGCCGCATGTGCTTGCCTCCAGACATGCACGATCATCGGCTCGCCGCCGATGAGGGCCATCGGTTTGCCGGGCAATCTGGCAGCTTCCATTCGGGCAGGAATGACAATCAGCACTCTTCGCATCTCAGCCCCCTCGTGTCACGTCGGTATGTCCCTTTGAGTTTGGTGGCGATTGGACAATCCGCAAATAAGAACGCCCGCAGCCCCTCAGAAAACCAGCATATTTGTGCACCCTAGTCGAAGGTGACGATTGGTCTCGCTCGATAGGGGTGTTAGATGGCCTAGGTACGAGTTGCAAGCAGGCGGCAAAATCATATAGTCGCGACCAGCATTCCTGACCGACCCGATCGCGTTATCGATTGGTGCTAGATGCATCTTTAAGCAATTAAGGCGTGACACAGAAAATGGACTCGTTTGAGCTGAACAAAATTGCAGGCGGTGTGCTCGCTGCTCTGCTGGTCATGATCGGCAGCAGTACCATCGTTGAAATTGCGAGTGCGCCTCACGGCGGTCATGGCGATCACGAAATCGTTGGCTACAAGCTTCCAGGTCCGAGTGGGGACGGAGACGCGGCGGGCGGTGATGCAACCCATGCGGCCGGAGCCCCTGCGGAATTTGACGCGGCTGAGGTGGTTACGCTGGTCGCCGAAGCAAGCGCCGAAAAGGGGCAGGGCCATTTCAAGAAATGCCAGGGCTGCCACACCGCCGATCAGGGCGGAAAGAACAAAATCGGCCCAAATCTTTGGGGCATCGTTGGTCGCACGGTGGCTGGCGTTGATGGCTTCAACTACTCGACAGCCCTAAAAGAGAAGGGTGGCGACTGGAGTCAGGAAGCACTCGCCGGATTTCTTCACAACCCCAAGAAATATGTTTCTGGGACCAAGATGGTCTTCAAGGGCTTCAAGAAAGACGGCCAGCTCGCCGAAATGCTGGCCTACCTCAATTCACTGAAGTAGTTCGCACACCTGATTAATAATCAGGCGTAATTCTGTTGGGACCCGCCGGACCGGCGGGTCTTTTCGTTAAAAAGCCCACATCTGAGCCGATCACGCCAAGCTTAAGAACGTTTAACTACACGATGAGCCCAAGCAAGGTTATGACCTCAGGCCACGTTCATGACGTTGCATCGTGTCTGGAATGATGTCGATTTGAGGAGACGTGACCGATGATTTGCCGCGCAACGGGTATGTTGACTGCGTCGCTTGCATTCTTTGCCCTCGCCAGCGCGGCAACTGGGCATGCTGAGGAGCAGCGCCACCATGCGCTGTCGCTGATCGGAGAACCTCAATACAGCGCTGACTTCAAACATTTCAACTGGGTCAATCCCGATGCGCCAAAGGGCGGAGCCTTGCGCGTCGCCGGGCTCGGCTCCTACGATTCCTTCAATCCCTTCAGCATAAAGGGTGAAGTCGCCAATGGTGCGCGGTCCCTGCTCTACGACACGCTCATGGACGGTAGCCCCGACGAACCCTCAACCGCTTACGGCCTCGTTGCTGAATGGGTCTCTTACCCAGACGACTTTTCATCTGCGACGTTCAGGCTGCGCGAGGGTGCCAAGTTTCACGATGGCGAACCGGTCAAAGTCGAAGACGTGATCTTCTCCATGGAGCTGCTGAAGAAGATCAATCCGCTCTACAAATACTATTACAAGAACGTGCTTTCCGGTGAAAAGACTGGCGAACGGCAGGTCACCTTCAAATTCGATATGAAGGGCAATCGGGAGCTCCCTTTGATCCTGGGCGACCTCCCCATCCTGCCCAAGCACTACTATGAAGAAGAGGGTTCTGACGGCAAGCTTAGAGATCTATCGAAGACGACCATGGTTCCGCCATTGGGTTCCGGACCTTACGTTATCAAGGATTTCAAGCCTGGACGTGAAGTCACCTATGAGCGCGCGAAGGACTATTGGGCCAAGGGCCTGCCTGTCCGCCGAGGCCTCTATAACGTCGATAGCATCCGCTACATTTACTTCAAGGACCGGACACCAGCTTTCGAAGCCTTCCTATCGGGACAGATCGACTACTGGCAGGAAAGCAGCGCCAATGCCTGGGCGACGCGCTACAACACCGATTCCGTCAAGTCAGGCAAGATCCGCAAAGAAGAACTCGCGCATGGACGGGTCGCACCCATGCAGGCCTTTGTCCTGAATACCCGCCGCGAGCAATTCAAGGACCCTCGTGTGCGGCGCGCGTTGAACCTTGCCTTTGACTTCGAGGAGCTGAACAAATCGCTCTTCTACGGCATGTACAAGCGCGTCGGCAGTTACTTCGACAACTCGGAATTGAAGGCCTCTGGCCTGCCACAGGGCCGCGAGTTGGAATTGCTGGAGCAATTCAAGGACCGCCTGCCTCCCGAAGTCTTCACCAAGGAGTGGGCCAATCCTGTCGCTAAAAATCCCGGCGACTTCAGAAAAAACCTGCGCACCGCCATGCAGCTTTTGCGCGAGGCCGGTTGGCGGCTTGACGGTGGACGGCTTGTCAACGCCGATGGCAAGCAGTTCTCGATCGAGTTCCTCATCCAGCAGGATGACTGGAAGAAAATCGTCAACGCCTACGCCGGAGCTCTTCGAAAACTGGGCATCGACGTCCGAGCCCGCCTCATCGACTCGGCCCAGTACCAGCGCCGCATCGAGCAGTTCGATTTCGACGCGACAACGCTGGTTTTTAGTCAATCCCACTCTCCCGGCAACGAACAGCGCGAGTACTGGGGTTCAGCCGCCGCTGGCAAGAACGGGTCGCGTAATGCCATTGGCATTAAAGATCCTGTGGTCGATGAACTGATTGAGATCCTGGTGCGCGCACGCACACGTAAAGATGTCGTTGCCGCCACCCGTGCACTCGATCGGGTGCTGTTGTGGAACGAATACGTCGTGCCGCAATGGCATATTCCCTATGACCGGCTAGCCAGTTGGGACATCTTTGGCCGCCCCGACAAACTTCCCTCGCAAGCCCCCGCTTCTGTCATAGCAACTTGGTGGGTCGATGCGGACAAGGCGGAGAAAATGGAAAGCCGGCGCGGCATGTGATCGCGTCGCGCTGCGGACGGTACAGCAATTCAAGGAGCTGCGATGAAACTGAGCGGACTTCAACGACCCATCGCGATCGCACTCGCTGCGTCCCTCATGGTCGCCGCCCATTCGTCCCTGACCGTCCAAGCTTCAAGTCCCTCACACGGGCTCTCCGCTTTCGATGAACTGAAGTATCTGGCGGACTTTCAGCACTTCGAGTACGTCAATCCCGACGCACCCAAAGGAGGGCGTTTGTCGATGATCGGAACGGCGGGGCTGACGACCTTTGACAGCTTTAATGGTTTCATCATTAAAGGCGACGCTGCCCAGGGTATTGACCTGATCTACGACACGCTAATGACCCGCGCTTTCGACGAGCCGGATGCGGTCTACGGCCTGGTCGCACACACTGCCGAACTGGCTGACGACAAAATGTCGGTTGTTTTCAATCTGCGGCCCGAGGCGACATTCGCCGATGGCACGCCCGTCACGGCTGCTGATGTCGTTTTCACGTTCCAGATGCTGAAGGAGAAGGGCTCCCCGCCTTTCAGCTTCTCTTTACGCGATGTCGCCAACGCTGAAGCGCTCGATGACCACACAGTTCGCTATACCTTCCAGGGCGAACTTGTCCGCGATCTGCCGTTGACGGTAGCCACGCTTCCGATCCTGCCGAAGGCATTCTACGACCGGCATCCCTTTGACGAGACATGGCTGGTGCCGCCACTTGGTTCGGGTCCCTACGCGGTGGCGGACTTCAAAGCTGGTACCTTCATAAAATACCGGCGGCGCGACGATTATTGGGCCAAGGACCTGCCCGTCAATCGCGGCCAAAATAACTTTGATGAATTGCGTTACGAGTATTACCGAGACCGCACAGCCGAACTGCAGAATCTTCTCAATGGGACCTTTGATCTGCGGGAAGAATTCACCTCCGTTGATTGGGCCACTGCCTACAACGTTCCGGCTGTGAACGACGGCCGCATCCTGCGCAAGACATTGCCCGACGAACAGCCTTCAGGTGCGCAAGGGTTCATGATCAATACGCGCCGGGAAGCCTTCAAGGATCCGCGCGTGCGCCAGGCCCTCGACTATGCATTTGACTTCGAGTGGACCAACAAGAACCTCTTTTACGAGCTCTACCAGCGCACTGGGAGCTATTTCGAAAACTCGACGATGAAGGCGCACGGTAAGCCGAGTCCCGAAGAACTCGCGCTTTTGGAGCCCTTTCGCGATAAGTTGCCACCGGAAGTCTTTGCCGAGGTCTACTCGCCACCGGTAAGCTCCGGCGGCGGTCGGGATCGCCAGCTTCTGCGGCAGGCAGACAAACTCCTCCGCGAGGCAGGCTGGACCTTGCAGAATCGCAAACGTGCCAATGCCGATGGTGAGCAACTGCAGATCGAATTTCTTCTGTTTTCACAGGCGTTTGTCCGCATCATCAATCCCTATATCGCCAACTTGAAACGGCTCGGTATCGATGCGCGTATTCGTCTCGTGGATACGGCTCAATACCAGCGCCGCGTCAAATCCTTCGATTTCGATATCACCACGCGCCGGTATGTTCTGCGGCTCACGCCCGGCCTCGAAATGATCAACTACTGGAGTTCCGCCACAGCGCGCACAGAAGGTAGCTTGAACCTCTCTGGCATCTCCAATCCAGTGATTGATAGCCTTATCGACAAGGCGCTGAGCGCGACTTCAAGGGACGAACTCACAACCGCCACACGTGCCATCGATCGTGTCCTCAGGTCCAGTCACTATTGGGTGCCGCACTGGTATAAATCCGCCCATAATCTGGCCTTTTGGGACAAGTTTTCATGGCCGGAGGTCAAGCCGAAGTACAACCGCGGCATCATCCGGACCTGGTGGTATGACGAAGAAAAAGCTGCCAAATTGAAGGCACGATAGTTTATCAAGGGCCGTTCGACCGGGGACACGAACAAACAGCAACCAAGAAATAACAACGATGGCCGCTTATCTACTGAAAAGAATTGCACTGATCCTGCCGACGCTATTCGGCATCATGCTGGTTAGCTTCATCGTCGTCCAGTTCGCGCCTGGCGGCCCTGTCGAGCGCATCATTGCTCAGATTCAGGGACACGACTCGTCGATGACGGGGCGCATCTCGGGAACCGGTGGCGATGGACTGAGCGCGGGCAGCGGCAGCCAGTTGGGCCAGGGATCGAGTGAAGCCGGCTCAAAGTACCGAGGCGCCCAGGGTCTCGATCCGGAATTCATCAAGAGCCTCGAAAAACAATTCGGCTTCGACAAACCGGCCCATGAACGCTTTGGTATGATGTTTTGGAACTATCTGACCTTCAATTTTGGGGAGAGTTATTTTCGCGATACCCCCGTGCTGGATCTGATCGCCGAGAAGCTGCCGGTCTCCATCTCTTTGGGGATCTGGATGACGCTGCTCACCTATCTCATTTCCATCCCGCTCGGCATCCGCAAGGCGGTTCACGACGGCGAGCCCTTTGACTTGTGGACCTCTGGCGCGCTGGTCGTGGGCTACGCGGTCCCGGGCTTTCTTGTTGCCGTATTCTTGCTTGTCGTGTTTGCCGGCTCCTCCTTCTTTCAGTGGTTCCCCTCGCGCGGATTGTTTTCGGATAATTGGGACGAGCTGTCGTTATGGGGAAAGGTCGTCGACTACTTTTGGCATCTGACACTTCCCCTGATCGCCTTGGCGCTTGGTGCCTTCACGACAATGACGTTCCTCACGAAGAACTCGTTTCTCGATGAGATCCGCAAACAGTATGTGCTGACCGCGCGCGCCAAGGGGCTGGATCAAACAGAGGTGCTCTACGGTCACGTCTTCCGCAACGCCATGCTGCTGATAATCGCCGGATTTCCAAGTGCATTTATCCATGCATTCTTCACCGGCTCGCTGTTGATTGAGACGATCTTCTCGCTCGATGGTCTGGGGTTGTTGGCCTTCGAATCCATCGACAAGCGCGACTATCCAGTGGTGTTTGCCACCCTATACATCTTTTCGCTTCTGGGTCTGGTGGTGAACCTCGTCTCGGACTTCGTCTACACGCTTGTCGATCCGCGCATCGACTTCGAAAGTCGGGAGGTTTGAGTCTTTGGACGCTCGCACGCAAGACATAGCGCCCAAGGCACCTGCAGGGTCCGCTGGTGGGAAAGGCCGATGGCATCGGTTGAGCGACCGCTTGACTCTGTCGCCGGTGAATCAACGCCGTTGGGACAACTTCAAAGCTAACCGGCGCGGCTATTGGAGTCTTTGGATCTTTCTGGCCTTGTTCGGCGTCTCACTATGCGCCGAGTTCGTCGCCAATGATCGCCCCTTGCTGGTCGTCTACAAAGGCGAGTTGCTATTCCCGGTTCTATTCGATTATCCAGAATCGAAGTTCGGCGGGTTTCTAGCCGTCACCGACTATCGCGATCCGGTCAACGAAGACGAGATCAAGGCGCACGGCTGGATGATCTGGCCACCGATCCGTTACTCCTATCAGACCATCAACCGCGACTATCCACGCCGCCAAGGCAAGGATGGCTTGTGCCTGGGCTATCCAGCGCCACCCCCATGGCTTTCGCGGGTGCCGTATTGCGAAGCCCCTCCCGCCCAGATGGCTCGCTACAGCAGTATTTGGAACACCAACTGGCTCGGGCTCGACAACCAGGGCCGCGATGTCTTGGCGCGCGTGATCTACGGCTTTCGCGTGTCCGTCATTTTCGGACTCGTGCTGACAATTCTGTCGTCGGCGATCGGCGTCGCGGCGGGAGCCGTGCAAGGTTATTTCGGCGGCATCGTCGATTTGACGTTCCAGCGCGTTCTTGAAATTTGGTCGTCCGTACCTTCGCTATTCGTGTTGATTATTATTTCGTCGGTTCTGGTTCCCGGTTTCTGGACGCTGCTGTTTGTGCTGCTGTTGTTCCAATGGGTTTCGCTCGTCGGTGTTGTCCGTGCCGAGTTCCTGCGCGGCCGTAACTTCGAGTACATCAAAGCAGCTCGCGCGCTGGGCTTGAGTGACGTGACGATCATGTGGAAGCACCTGCTTCCGAACGCCATGGTGGCCACGTTGACCTTCCTGCCATTCCAGCTTTCAGGATCGATCTCGGCTCTGACGGCGCTCGACTTCCTCGGCCTTGGGCTGCCGCCGGGATCCGCTTCGCTGGGGGAACTGCTGCTGCAAGGCAAGAAACATACTGAGGCGCCCTGGCTCGGTCTGACCGGCTTTTTCACGTTGGCGATCATGCTCTCGCTCTTGATCTTCATTGGTGAAGCCGTCCGCGACGCGCTCGATCCGCGTAAAACGTTCAGGTAGGACAAGCATGGTCAATTCAGAAACTCTCCTGCAAGCGCGCAACCTGTCCGTGGCCTTTTCGCAGGGTGGTCGTGAGACGCTCGCCGTCAACCGGGTCTCCTTCAAAATTAGCCGCGGTGAGACGGTCGCGCTCGTTGGCGAATCTGGTTCTGGTAAGACAGTTTCCGCGCTCTCCATCGTCAAGCTTTTACCCTACCCCTCAGCCTCCCATCCCTCCGGCGAGATCTTCTTCCAGGGCCGCAATTTGATGGCCGCCACCGAGAATGAGCTGCGCGAAATCCGCGGTAGCCGCATTTCGATGATCTTCCAGGAGCCGATGACGTCGCTGAACCCGCTGCATACGATCGAAAGGCAGGTCGGCGAGGTTCTGAAAGTCCACCGTGGCCTTGACGATGCGACCGCCCATGCGCGCGTGATAGAGCTTCTACGCAAGGTTGGAATTAATGATCCTGAACGCCGGCTTGGTGCCTTCCCGCACGAACTGTCCGGCGGCCAGCGTCAGCGCGTCATGATCGCAATGGCCCTAGCAAACGAACCCGATCTACTCATTGCCGACGAACCAACAACCGCCCTCGACGTCACCATCCAAGCTCAGATCCTCGAACTCCTGCAAGACCTCAGCCGTGAGATGGGGATGGCCATGTTGCTGATCACCCATGACCTCGGAATCGTGCGCAAAATGGCCCGCCGCGTTTACGTGATGAAGTCGGGTGAGATCGTCGAGGAAGGCCATACCGAAGCTATTTTCAGTGATCCTCAACACGCCTACACCCAACACCTTTTGGCAGCCGAGCCGAAGGGTGAGCCTGGCCCGTACGTATCGACCGCGCCGCTCGTCGTCGAAACCGACGATCTCAAGGTTTGGTTTCCCATCAAGACGGGGCTTCTCAAACGCACCACCGACTATGTCAAAGCCGTCGACGGCATCTCACTTGATCTGCGCGAGGGCCAAACCCTGGGCATCGTTGGCGAGTCAGGATCGGGCAAGACGACGCTTGGGCTGGCGATCCTGCGCCTTATCGCTTCAAAGGGGCCGATCGTCTATCTAGGCAATCGCATCGACGGCTTCAGTTCTTCGCAAATGCGCCCGCTGCGCAAGGAAATGCAGATCGTCTTCCAGGACCCCTATGGTTCTCTCTCTCCTCGCTTATCCGTCGGCCAGATCATCGAGGAGGGTCTGCTCATCCAACAACCAGGATTGGATTATGACGAACGCCGCGATCGGGTTGGCACCGCGCTCACCGAGGTCGGCCTAGAGCAGGAGGCACAAGACCGCTACCCGCATGAATTCTCCGGTGGCCAGCGCCAGCGTATTGCGATTGCTCGGGCGATGGTTCTGCAACCCAAGTTCGTCATGCTGGATGAACCGACAAGTGCACTCGATATGAGTGTCCAGGCCCAGATCGTCGATCTCCTTAGGGGCCTACAGGCCAAGCGCCATTTGGCGTACCTGTTCATCAGCCACGATCTCCGTGTCGTACGAGCGCTGTGCAACTACGTGATCGTGATGCGCAACGGCAAGGTCGTCGAGGAAGGACCGGCCGATCAGATTTTCGACCATCCTCGCGAAACCTACACCCAGGCCCTGTTGGCAGCCGCTTTCAACCTCGAGGTCGCACATGTGACTGAGCTCACGGAAGCCTAGACTGGAATTGTCGTGTGTTTGCAATTGATGTCACGCCTAAACATCTTCCAAAAAGATCTGCGTGCGGATGTAGGGTTTCAGCGAATCTGACCTCCAAACAGCTTTAAAGGCCGTTCCCTTAGCGATGCGGTCCAGGCCAGAAGGGAACAGGGCAAATGAGCATGCTGAGTGAATTCCGCGAGTTCGCGGTCAGGGGCAACATGGTCGATATGGCAGTCGGTATCATCATCGGCGGTGCGTTTGGCACCATAGTCAAGTCGCTGGTCTCAGACGTGATTATGCCTCCGATCGGGCTGGCAACCGGCGGTATCGATTTTTCCGAGTACAAGATTACCCTGGCCCAGGCGGCCGGCGACAAGGAAGCCGTGACCATGAACATTGGCGTGTTCATTAACAATGTAATCAGCTTCTTGATCGTCGCCATGGCCGTATTCTTGATCGTCAAGGTGGTCAATGCCATGCGCAGACAGCAAGAGGAAGCCCCTCCTGCAGCGACGGAACCGACTGCAACCGAGCAGCTGCTGACCGAAATCCGTGACGAATTAAAGAAGAGCTAACAGGGATACTCGACCGGGCCAGCGCAGACGTTTACACCCGATACCAATAGGTTGTTGGCCCGGTATCTGCGGCACGCGGTGCTGACCGTGAACAGGAATAGCGTAGCGTGTCATTTTCGCACTTTGGGATCATTGAAGAAAAGCCATATATACGAACTGACAATAGATCAGAACGCCACAATGGCGCAGCTCTGATGGTAAGAAAAGCTTGCCGCAAGTTGGACGGCATCAACAGGCAATTGTGCTGGTGTGTGTCGACTAGGTCTCAGAGATTTGGCACTTCTGTGACGCGAATGAGCAATCGTGCTCGTCCTGGCTGGTTCCGTGGGCGTATCGAGGCATGGTTGCTGAATATGTATTTCTGCCACGACAGATAAAGGTCTCACAAAGGAACGGATGAGTGAAAGGAGGCCGGTACTTCCGGCCCGAACCGGACAACCTGTATGACACTCTACCTCCCGATCGCCGAGATGCCCGTCAATGTCCTGGTGTTCCTGGGCATGGGGGCCGCGGTCGGGTTTTTGTCTGGGATGTTCGGCGTTGGCGGCGGCTTCTTGATGACCCCGCTTCTCATCTTTTCCGGGATCCCCCCCGCTGTGGCGATCGGCACGGAAGCCGCTCAGATCGTTGCTTCTTCTGTGTCCGGAGCCATCGCCCAGTATCAGCGCCGCAACGTCGATATCAAGATGGGGCTGGTTTTGCTGATTGGCGGTATCTTCGGATCGGTAATTGGCGTTCAGATTGTCAAGGAGCTGCGCCAACTGGGTCAGTTTGAGCTCTTTGTCTCACTGGCCTATGTGATCTTCCTCGGCATCATTGGCGCCTTGATGCTGATTGAAAGCCTGAACACGATGCGCAAGGCGCGGGCGGGGCATGCCCCATCCGCGCGCCGGCCAGGCCAGCATAGCTGGCTCCATGGCTTGCCATTCAAGATGCGCTTTCACCGCTCGAAGCTCTATATCAGCGCGATCCCGCCACTCTTGCTGGGCGGTTTTGTCGGGTTTCTGGGCGCGATCATGGGCGTCGGCGGTGGCTTTATTATCGTCCCGGCGATGATCTATTTGCTGCGTGTGCCGACCAATGTGGTTGTCGGCACGTCTTTGTTCCAGATTCTCTTCGTGACGGCGGCAACGACGATATTGCATGCCGTCCAAAACTACACTGTCGACATCGTGCTGGCGCTGATCTTGATGATCGGTAGTGTCATCGGTGCTCAGTTCGGTGCTGTCGCCGGGGAGAAACTGAAGGGCGAGCAGCTGCGCTTCCTTCTTGCCGGTCTAGTGCTGTTGGTTTGCCTGAGGGTTGCCTGGAACCTCGTGGTGATGCCAAGCGAACTCTACTCGATCACCTCGGTTGTAGGGGGGCACTGATGGCGGATCCGAAAGACTTCTCAAACAAGTTTCGCCGTCGGCTCGCCGATGCCAACCGCAACGTGCGCGCGATCAAGCCGCAGCAAGTGCGGGCCGCTCTGACCGGCCGCAACGCAGCCTTTGCGCTAGGCGCGGCCATTGTCGTTATCCTGATCTGGATTTTCAATGCCGGCAGGCACGAAGATCCCGCCACAGCGGTTCTGCGTGAAACGGGCGTTGCCCCACCATCGGCCATTGTCGAGGACATGAAGGAGCAGCAAAAGCCGGCTGCCGTTCCGATCGAGGATGCAGGACCTGATCAGTTGGAGGCCCGCCAACCGCACCAAGCGGCTCTCGCCAAAAAGCCATTCCGAAATCCTGATTATCAAGAAAGCGTCGAAGTCGACGTATCGGCAAAGTCCGTCGCAATCACTGCCGCATTCAGCGGCCAAAGGATTGTGGTTTTCGGTGCCGTTCACAAATCGCTGCAAGCTTCCGCTGAGCAGGGCCTCTATGATGTTGTCGTCATTCTCGAAGGCATGAAAACGCCGCTCATCACCAGGCGCAAGTCGAATGTCGCCGGTCTTTGGATCAACACGAAGTCCGTCGAGTTCGCCAACGTCCCCAGTTACTACATGATCTCGTCAACGCGGCCGATCGAGGAGATCTCG
>DAOUZE010000240.1 GCA_030665765.1 Filomicrobium sp. | reverse complement strand
GGCTAGGCTTCGAGCACATCTTGGAGGGAGTGGATCATCTACTCTTCGTTTTCGGCCTGCTCCTTCTTGTGGGTGGCGGTTGGCGTTTGGTCAAAACAATCACCGCCTTCACAGTTGCGCACAGCATCACACTAGCTCTTGCGACTTTTGGCATTGTGAATGTACCTCCGAGGCCAGTCGAGGCAGCCATTGCCCTTTCCATTGTATTCCTTGCCGTGGAGATCATACACGCCGCCCGCGGGCGCTCCGGCCTGACTAAAACCTACCCTTGGATCGTTGCCTTTGGCTTCGGCCTTCTCCACGGACTCGGGTTTGCTGGAGCCCTGGCGGATATAGGCCTCCCACCTACCGAAATCCCACAAGCCCTTCTATTCTTCAATATAGGCGTCGAACTGGGGCAGTTAGCGTTCGTCGCCGCCGTGTGGCCGATCATCTGGTTATTTAGAAAAGCGCTGGTGCCGATGCCCAAGTGGTTAGAACTAACACCCGCCTACGCAATAGGCACGATAGCGATGTACTGGTTTGGCGAACGAGCCTTGTCCATCTTTCTTCCGATCTGATCATTAAGAGCGGGAAAGTCTACACGAACACGCTGAGACGACGTCTGCTTTGGGTCACAATTGGACATTCGGCGGTCCTTCCTCAAGAGTCCGCTTTGTGGGGCGGTCTCAATGGCGTTGTCACATTAAGTCAGATTTAGCCGAATCTGCCGAAAATCGAATATTTCGGCACAAAGAATTTCAACGACTTAGCGCGCTGGTCGATGGCCCAAATTAGGCCGATTACGCTTAATGTGACAACGCCCTCAGCGGGGTTGTTGGCGGATGACCAGTCGGTTCATCGGCAGGGCAAACCGACTGCCAGAATCCATCTGCAGTGCGGTAAAGAAAGCTTCGAGCTCTTGCAGCATCTGACGGTGGAACGGCGGTGACAACACGAACGATGCATAGAAGAATCCGGCCGCTTCGCGCGCCAGGACATCGGGTGCTGCGCTCAGGTTTAGCACCACCGGTTCGATGTCCACCCGCGCGCCCTCAAAGGAAGCAACGGCAAGCTCCTTCAGGGCTTGCGCCGTGCGAACACGCGGGTCTCCCAGATCAATAGCGCCGTAGTCAGGGTATTCGCGCTGGACGATCCTGTAGATTAGGTCATGGATCTCCGCGTAGCCGGGCGCAGTTGTTGCATCGCCGTCGACGATCGCTGAAAAGATCCCATCCGGCTTGAGCACCCTCTTGACTTCAGCCAATACGAGGGGAACCTGGTCCATCAACGTCAACGCCCAGTGACACAAGATCACGTCGATCGTCCCATCACCGATGAAGTGAAGGTTTTGCGCGACGCCCTTATGCAGCTCGATCGTGGGATTTGGGATCCGCTGGCGCGCCAGTGCCAGCTCTTCAGCGCTCATGTCCACACCGGTCAACGCGATATCTGGGCCGAACCGCTGGCTGCAAATTTCGAGCAGGACGCCGCTTCCACAAGCGAGATCCAAAACGCTTTTGTGCCGGGCAGGATCCACGCTGTTGGCGAGCAACTCGTAACTGTTGCGATCCAATTCATCCCGGCATCTTGAAGCGCAGGATTCCGTGAAACCCGCATGGTCGCGGTGAACGGCCATGATGTGTTCGCGCAAGTTCTCATGAGTGGGTTGTTCGCCACGCTGAAGACTTCGCGTCCAACAGGACACGATATTCGGTCGCACGTTCATTCTTGAGATGTATCCATGTCAGAGGAGAAGATGGCTGGTCTCAGAACCGGGCCGTTTAGCGGCATGGTCATGGGGAGGTCGGTGTCGGAGGCGGTCTTTCTGTTGAAAGGCCTGGCAACATCGCCGCGAAAGCGAGCGCACAAGCGAACATATACGCAGACAACATTAAAAATTGCGACTCCAGGCTGAAACCGTCGTCGATGAGCCAACCCATCAGCCCCGGCGCGATCGCCGTCGATAAAACTAATAGTGCGACGCTCAAGGATCGGATCGCACCGAGATTTTTAGTGCCGTAGAGCTCGGGCCACAAAGCCCCGAGCACAATAGTGGCCCCGCCAGCTGACGCACCCATCAATACCATGAACCCCGGCGCGGCATACGTCGCGTTGGTCGTACCTAGAAGCGCAAGGCCGATGGCGAGCGGCAACAGATAGAACGGCAACAGGAACGCGGCGCCATGGCGGTCCACTAGCCAGCCGAACCCGAGCGCAACCACGGTCGCACTGATAGCGTAAAGCGGATAGCACGCAGCGAACATCGCAAGCGTCCAGGACTTCACCTCAACGAGATGAACCTGATGAAACAGAACGCCGGTGATGATGAACGGCGGAGCCAGAAGCCCAGGTAAGAGTGCGTAAAAACGCGGATCTCGGAGCACCTGCGCACGAGTCCAGGAGTGCCGTGTTGCAGCTGTCTCCATTGAGGAATTGTGCTCGGGCTCATCGAGTCCGCGCATGCACACGAGGCGCCCTAGCCAACCCACCGCCGGCAGCATGACGACAATTACCCCAACCGCAGCGCCCGTCCAGATTTCGCGCCAAGTCAATAGCGTCAAGAGAAGCGCCGCCAGAATAGGAAACAATGCTTCTCCGGCGGGGAACCCCAACGTCGCCACGCTGAGCGCGCGCCCGCGCTCCGTCGAAAACCAGCGCCCCATGGCCGTCATCGTCAGATGGCTAAGCAGCCCCTGGCCGAACAGGCGCAGGCCGAAGAGCGCTACACACAGCATCGCGACGGAATTGACGCTGGCCATTATCAACGCGCAACCCGCGAGACCCGCCAGCGTTAAGGTGCTGAGCAACGACAGATCGAAGCGGTCAGCCAGTTTGCCGAGCCACAACAATGCCGCCGCGCTGGCGAGTGTCGCCACCGTATAGAGAACGCCAAACCCGCCATGCGTGAGGTTCAATTCGGCACGGATTTCACCCGCAAACATCGAGATGAAATAGGTTTGCCCAACGCTTGAGCTGAACGCCAGAAGGAACCCGAAACCAAGCGCGGGCCCGGCTCGCCGCAATTGAGTTGTGGTGCTCATGCTACGATGATCATGCCGGTGCGATCTGGGTGCCAAGATCGCCTGGACCTGGGTCCGGACTATGATTTTCCGCCTGCCTCAATGGTCAGCTCTTCAGAAAAATCAGCATGACATGCTGCTGGAACCGCCATTGGCCATTTTGCAGGCACGTCTCCAAGTGCGGGCCGGTCATTGGGTTTGCCCACATCCATTCCAGGCTGATCGTGTCGTCGAAAAGACAACGCTGAAGATACCCCTCAACTTGTGGCTTGGCGTCCTGGGGAGCGCTGTTCTCGTATGAGATCTGCTTGACGTGAAAAACGACACCCATTTTTCTAAGCGTCTTTGTGATCTGTTCGGCACTTGGATAGGGGACACCAATCCCGGCTTTGAAGCCATCGAGGTAAAGCTGGTAGAAGCGAAGATAGTGGGCATTCTCGCTCGCATGCGCGATGAATCCGGCTCCGTTCATGGCATGAACGAAGCGTTCAAGGGCGGCTTCGAGTTCGCCTTCGGGTATCGCGTAGAGCGCGTGCGTCGCCCATACGATGTCGAACGCACCGCGATCACACGCCAAACCCTGCAAAGTCATTTCAAACTCTGCGCCAGCTTCAAACGGTGGCGTGAGGGCTTCGTGTGCTTCCGCGATTGAAAACGCCGATGGATCAAGAAGCGCGTAGTCGACCGGGAGGATCTTCGCCTCCGCCGCTTTGGCGTATTGGCAAAGTGCGACCGGAAACTTCCCGGACCCACAAGCGACATCCAGCAGCTTCAACCGCCGTTCACCAGCCTTGGTTTGCCGTGTTTCCAGCCAGCTCTTCCAATCGAACGCTTCGGCAAGGTGTCGATAGTCCACCGAGGCGAGGGAATAGAAATGATCCATCTCATGCCGGCTCGCTTCGCTCCAATGTTCGCAGCTTCGTTGGAAAGTATCCGACATCTTCTTAGTTCCCAACCGGCCAGCAGACCGGGTTCAGCTCGCTTGCAGCGATCTCGCCGGGGGCAACGCCGGGGATGAATTTTTGCCAGTCCCCCGATACCATGGTCGGTTGCTCGAGGACGCGCGCACCGTCCGCGTAGTACGTGTTGGCCAGGATAATCCGGCTCTGGCGTGTCCGGTTGCCACCGGCTGTATGGAAGCTCAGATTATGATGGAAGCTGACCTCCCCGAGATCGAACGCGCCAGCTTCGACGGCGACGTTATTGGCCTTGAACACTTCGGCGATCTGGCGGTCATAACTCGTATCGAACTTGTTGAATTCGATGTCCTTGACCAACTCAAGAACAGCGAGCGGCTTGGCAAAGGACAGCGGCCCCATCGCGACCGGGATCGGCTGCGCTGGGATCCACGCGGTCACCACGTCGTTGGTTGCGAGAGGGAAGTGGTGATCGTCGTAGTGCCATGGGGTGCGTCCGCACCCGGGTTCCTTGGACAGTATGTTGTCGTGGTAGAGACGTACGCTTTTCACATCCAGCAGGTCGGCGGAGATCTTTCCGATGCGCGGGCTGAGCGTGTACGCCTTGATGAGCGGATTGTCGAGCCACGCCATCTCAAGGCTGAAGAAACGGTCTTTCCCAACGCCATCGAGCGCGGTATCAAACGCTTCCCCCAAAAGCTTGGTCAGCTCTTGGCGCAAACGGATCACGGCACCTGCCGAAAGGACGTTTGCCAGTTTGATGAAGCCGTCTCGCCGAAAAGCTTCACATTGCTGCGGGCTCAGCGCGTAGGGCAACTGCAGTTCTTCGGCAATGGCGGCATCAGTTGGTAGGTCTATCGTAGGCAGAGGTGGGACATCTGATAACGCGGCTGCTGGCAGGTCGCCGTTGTCGGCCAGGGTCACATACCAGTCCCACCAGGCTTGATTGTCTTGTTCCCACGACTGGTTGACATCGGATTGGCGAGCGTTTTCTCCCACCAGCATCACGTTGGACTGCGCCGGCTTCTCTGTCACGTCAGGCTCCTGAACTTCAAAAAAAACGCCGCGTCGATCGATTGGTTCGCCATGCGGTCTGATTTAATACGCATTTGCCCTCGTGCAGGCTCGTCAGAACATACGGCAGCTGCACACATGCATCGAGTAAGATTGGTGATTTCAGTCCAACCTTCGCGACTTTGAACATGCACGGCTCAGTATCTGTTGCCAGAAGTTGACGCTCGTCGTGCAGTCGCTCATCTGGAAACGTGCAAGAGCCTTACCTTAGATCAATAGTGTCTGCATCGGTGTTGTCACGGTAACGCGCCTGCTCAGTTGATGCCGCATGCTATCAACGTCCTATGAGCAGTTCTTCCTATCGTCGCCATCGCTTCCCGGCCGCTGTGATCCAGCAAGCGGTCTGGCTGTACTTTCGCTTTCCTCTGAGCCTGCGCGATGTCGAGGATATGTTGTACCAACGCGGCATCGATGTCTCGTATGAAACGGACCGCCGCTGGTCGATTAGGTTTGGCTTGGCCTATGCCAGAAAACTAAGACACTCGCACCCGCGTGCTGATACGCGTTGGCATCTCGATGAAGTCTTCGTCTCGATCAACGGCAAGAGCGTATACCTGTGGCGCGCCGTTGATTGCGAGGGAGAGGTGCTGGACGTGCTGGTGCAATCGCGCCGAAACAAGCGAGCAGCCTTAAAGCTGATGCGCAACGTGCTCAAGTCACAAGGCTTCTCGCCAGACGCCGTCATGACAGACAAACTGCCATCATATGGCGCGGCATTGAGCCAACTTGGGATGAGAGCTCGCCACATAACCGGCGGTCGGATCAACAATCGGGCCGAGAATTCTCATCTCCCGATACGGCAAAGAGAACGACGGATGCAGCG
>DAOUZE010000513.1 GCA_030665765.1 Filomicrobium sp. | reverse complement strand
TCTTTAGAGATGTCCTGTTTCAAGTTGATCTCGGACCGCTCAAACGCCACAGTCCAGAAGTGACTTTCTAGAACCGACCAGCCTGTCCCGAACGCGCAGAAAGGACTACCCACATTGGAGTTCCATCGTGGCCGCCTTGTTGACCATGTGTTGTTGATCGTAAAGAATATCGAAGCTAGCCGAGCGTTCTACGGGGCGGTCCTGACGGTCTTCGCCATCCCCATCGAGCGCGAGGGCGAGGACTGGTTTCTTGCCGATGAGTTGTTCGTGCGACAGGGAACGCCACAACACTCGCGCGGAATACATCTCGCGTTACAGGCGGGATCTGAAGCGATGGTGGAGCAGTTCTTCGCGGTTGCGCTGGATGCCGGGGGTGGTAAGAATTCCGCGCCCGGTTACGACAAGAGAATCCACCCCTACTACTATTCGGCTTCAGTAACGGACCCCGACGGCAACACCATCGAAGCCGTTTGTCACGGCCCGGTCGCACGCTCGGCGGAGGCGGTAACGATCGAACCAAGCGCCTTCGCCTTACTCAGCCGGCTATTCTAGAGTCATCTGCGCCTTGAACCGAATCTCACCGGGGCAACTCCAAACACTCCGAAAGGGCGCCGAACTTGCTAATTCACCAGCGACGCAATGCGGCTCGTCCACTCGAAAACCAAAAATGCTGCAGCGCTGAGGAAACCGAGAATCGGCACCCAACCCGCGACGCGGAACTTTGGATGAAGACCGTCGTCATGGCGCTTCAAACGCCAAAGGGCCAAGTTAACGATGGCGAATACGACGAGGGTCAACGACGATGTAAAATCCGCCAGAGGCGCGGTCGCCGCCGTAAGACTGAGCACAATAACGATCAGCATCACGAATACGGTGGCGTTGATGGGTGTTCGTGTAGTTCCGCTGACGTCTCCGAACAAACTCGGCAAAGCCCCCATGCGACTGAGCCCGTAGAGCACGCGGCTGGCCATGACGACCTGTACCAGCACACCATTCAACACAGCCAAAACAGCGACCATGCTGATGACGCGGCTGTCGAGATCCAACAAGCGTTCCGACAACAAAGATAGCGGCGCTTTGCTGGTAATCAGGTCGGCGGCGGGAACATGCGACATGGCGACGAGAACCACCAGCACATAAAGGATCGTGGTGATAATGAGCGTCGCCCCGATCGCCATTGGAATGGTGGATTCTGGCTGCTTCACCTCCTCGGCGACATTGACCATGTCTTCGAAGCCGATGAACGCGAAAAACGCCAGCAAGGTCGCGCTTGAAACACCGAGCACATACCCTGACTCAGGTAGCGTGAAAGCCGCCGAAGCCGATCTCGCAATGGCCGCCGGATCGGAAAACCCGGCGATGGAAAGCGCCAGCAGAACGCCGATTTCAGCAACGGCAAGCAAGGCTGCCGTCCAGGCGGTCTGGGAAATGCCCCACACAGCGATCCCACCGATACCGACGGCGCATACGACCTGGATCTGCCAGGCCGGTGCCGTCACGAATTCTTGGATATATCCCGCACCGCCGCGTAGAAGAGCGGCGGATGAGACGACACCCGTCGCGCACACGATCAAGCCGACACTCAGTGACAGCCAATCCATTCCGAACCCGTGACGAACGTAGGCTGCTTCACCAGCGCTGACGGGGTACCGCGAAACCATTTCGGCGTAGCTGGCGGCCGAAAGCGCGACCAACACGCCAGCGGCAAGGAATGCCATGGGCGCATGGATGCCGGCCCGTGCGACAACGTCTCCTATCAGGACGTAAACGCCGGCCCCAATCGTGACACTCAATCCGTACAAGGTCAGCAGCAGTGGACCCATGCGCCGCAACAGCGGGCGCGAGCCTTCGCTCTGACTGCTTGTCCTAGGCCCTGCGGTACGATTTTTCGGCATCGAGAACTACGACGTAATTGCCCTTGATGCCCAGTCAGCACCAAATATAAGAGTTCAGTAGGTA
>DAOUZE010000362.1 GCA_030665765.1 Filomicrobium sp. | reverse complement strand
AGCTTGTCTTCGTGCGCTAGCAGGCATAACGCAATTCTTCCATCACCCGGCGTCACATTGGGACAGAATTTGGTCACGTCGTAAGCACACGCAGTTTCGATATGCCCTACGGCGTTTTTCGCTTTAGCAAGGGCCTTCTCGAATGAAGCAGTCTGGGCGGAAGTTGAGGTCGATAACGCTAAAACAAATAATGACGCGGACAAGAACTTTATTAGAAACTGACGCATACCTAACTCCACTGCCTGCTGAATAAGGACGATCGAGGTGGCACAAGCAACCTAATCGGTTAGGGGTGCAGCCTCAGTATTGCTTTAGACGGCAAGAAGTATGCAGAGGCCACCGGCACCGGTAAACCATACTAAAGCCGCCTTGAGAACCAAGACGTCGAAACGACGACGCCATCGGGCCTCCTTCTGACTCAGGATACAGCCGGGAACGAGTTCGCCGTTACCAACGATATGACTTGGCACAGAATAGCAACCGTTCTCGCCGACAATCATTTTCATCGTATGTAAAGCATCATGCCTACGCAGTATTTCGGAAAACGTATAATCCCATTGTGTGAGGCCCTAGACCGGCATGCGACTCGCCGTTCGTTGACACTTGACCTCTACTCACCGCACCAATGTCTGCTCGACCCGCGGATGCGGACCTTTCCTTGCAGAGCTCCCGGCATTTCTGCTCGGGACCAGTTGCCATCCTTGAGTTGGGGCAGGCCCCGACCAGCACTCCAGCCTGCTATAGTTCGCAAGCCACACCACTCAGCACACCCTGCGGGTAAGCTGGTCATCATATTGTCGCAACCGATCTGCAATCAGTGCATCGAACAAGCGCGGTAATAAAGAAACCTTCCAATAGTCAAGACACTCATCAAGACCATCAGCTGGAGGCTAATAATGAGAACACTGAATAGCAATCAAAGTTGGGCAAGCATCCTGGCAGTGTTGTTATTTGCAGCAACGGCATCATCATCTGCATTCGCGGACGATGTGCGTGAAATGATGGAGGCCGGCCTTAAGACGGTCGAGGCGGACCTAAAGCTGAGTGCCGAACAGAAGGCCAAGAATCGACCCGATTCTTCAGAAAGCCGTCGATCAGCGAATGGCAGTGTTGAAGGAATATAATTTCAAGCCCGGCAGTCGTCCGTCGTTTATGAACCTGATCTCTATCCGCTCGAAGATGAGTGACATCACAACTGAAGTGCACCGACAGCTGGTTCCTATGCTGAGCAATCAGCAGATGGAAAAGTTTGACGACATCAGCGAACAGAAGCGTCGAAAAATGAGATCTGTTCTGCTCGGTCGGTGACGCCGTTGAACTGAGCAGGTTTTCAAAATTTCCTCTTCAGCTGGAAGCGAGTAAACAGTGAAGCAGGGCGGCTCTATCGAATATCCGCTCCGTTCCAATTGATCGGGTGTTGGACTATTGCAACCCATCGCACGGCTTTCGTAGCCAACCGAACCCGAATGCCGACAATGCCGACCAAAGTCGAGCCGCCCTGCCGCACACGATCCTTTATTCGTCGGCGTTTACTTATCGGTGACCAAGATCCGTTAACGGTAAAGTGTCGAGTTCTGCTTTGCGGGGTCTTGCTGTGTTGTGGCTGGTCAAATGGGTCTTCGTTGCAGTAGCGGTTTTGGCAATTGTAACCGCCGAGCCAGAGCAGCAATTGGCGATGTACAGGGGGGCAGAAGCGTTCGGATATGCGGTGGTAAGCGCCTGCAGGCGCCCGAATAGCCCCTGCACCAAGGCGGTGTCTTCAGTGGAAGCCGTCGTTGCTCCCATTTGGTCGCGAACAAATATCGGCAAGTCAGAGACAACCGACCAGCAGGGGTTCTACTACGATCGCATTCCGTTCGATAATTGATCCCCTCTGACAGAGATCTGCTCGCAAACGCAATTAGTCAGACCGGTGCGAATGGCACTAGCGTCGACCAAGAAAAAGCGAAAGCTGCTTAGCCGCGATCCCGGGACTTTAATCGCGAAGCACAGATGACAATCCCCCAAGCCTTACTCGAGCCGCTCAACCTTGGCTGCCATATCCGGGATCAGCCGAACGCGATACTTTTCCGTCGTGCACTGCAGAAGCCAAGCCGCTTCGCCAGGTGTCGAATACTCGGTGTCACGCTTTGCTCTAACCGGTGATTTGCATGCAAAGCCCTGCCTGCGTATCTGCACGGCAATGACTTCACCGGGAGCATCTTTCTTATCGGCGGCCTCGGCAACACCTTGGTTCGGGGATGCTGAAGAAAAACAAACTGACAAAGTGGCGATCGCGACCAAGCCAATTGCCGGTGCTAACTTCCCGAAATAACGCATCTATACGACATCCTTTGATGCCCAATGGAATGTGCTTTCCTAGGCCTTTATGAGTCTCAGTTCACCACCAGAACATGGCGACGATCGACGTGTGTATTGGCGCGAGTTGGATAGTGACCGGACTGGTTGCCGTGTGCAACATCTAAGCGTTCTTGGCGAACGAACCACGGGCGTCACTACGTGCTTTCGGATCGTTGACAGCACGGTCCAGGGGCGGTCAAAGCGCTCTTGATCCGGGGCCAGCATAGACCGTGACAACAAGATCTGCTCACCCCACAACTCAAACCAGAAGCTCCGCACCTCGGTAAAGCCCCATGCTACGAGGGCATTGGAAGGTGTCTCACGGCAGGCCTACAGCGCATGGGTGCGGTACAGCAACAGTGGTGCTGAAATGCCCAAAAGGCCACTAGCCTCCATCAAGCATAGGTGCTTAAAGTCCATCTAGTTTACGAGCGGGCTGAGATTGGTCGTCTAGTTTAGACAACTCCAATCGGATGCTCGACTGGATAGTGTCGTACATGCGGGGAAATACACCATGAGCCAGTTGCGCGAAAACGATTACGCATTGTTAGAACTGTCGGCGATGAATCCGATCAGCTACCTGCCACCTTTTCACCTGTCGATTGCTGAGGAGCTTTCTGAACGGGGATTGTTGCGGCGTCAGGGAATGCAATGGCATCCGACCATCTCTGGATTGCGTCTCCTCGGTCGGGTCGTTCATTAGGCCGTTCACTGCAGCGCGCCGTGTCAGCGGTGATTGATATCTGGCGCGCGCGACCATGTCTAAAGAAGCTGGGGCGATAGCATCGGGTTATCCCTTGCAGCCTGTAAAAGTTACTTTGAAAAACGATTCAAGAACCACTACTAGCGATGCCGGCCAGATTGGCCCAGGTCGTTACCCGGCCAGATACTCAGCGGAATGATGAAGCAAGCCGCAGGATCCAAGTGAAACGGCGAATGGATCCAAAGCCAGTTTATCGGCGAACTTGCGGTATCGTGTCGTCACTTAACCGTGCCGCCTCTCATTTGCGGCGGACCGGAATGAAAACGCAACCCCCGGAAATTTCGCGCGAGAAGAAACTCTACTGAGCCGAAACGCCATTTATTCGCAGCCGCACTATTCGGCGCGTGCACAACAATTGGGTCGATCTTCAACAAATCCTGCACCCAAGTTTGCAACTTTTCATTAAACACATACGGATGATAAGCCCTTCGATTAACCGTGGGTTCACTGCGCAAAAATACGCTGCCTCTATATTGTATTGGAGTGCGTTTTCATGTGGTCATACGTCAAATTCGTTTTCGGAATTATTTTGATGTTTGCTAGTGCGGCGGGAGCCCTCTCTGTGTTCTACGGAGACGTCGAGAGAGTTGGTCGGAAAATTGTTGAA
>DAOUZE010000500.1 GCA_030665765.1 Filomicrobium sp. | reverse complement strand
CATCATCTCCAGCGCGGCTGAAGCAAGAGTTGCGGGTGTGACGGACTTCGGCTTATTGGTCATCACCTGACTGGTTTTCGACTTGAGCAGCTGATCGCCCATGTGCCTGCGCAAGTCACCGTCTGTGATGACGCCGACGAGTTTGCCTTTCTTGTCGACGATGCCAAGGCAGCCGAATGCTCTCTGGGTCATGGTCACCAAGGCTGATGTCATGTCCTCGTCGTAGCGGGCAATCGGCATGTCGTCGCCACGGTGCATCAAGTCCGAAACGTATTTCAAGGATGCGCCGAGCGAGCCCCCCGGGTGGAATACCTTGAAATCATGCGCGGTAAAGCCCTTGGTTTCGAGAAGAGCGATGGCCAGACAATCGCCAATCGCCAGCTGCATCGTCGTTGACGTCGTTGGGGCGAGACCGTGTGGGCAAGCCTCTTTAGACCGCGGCAGCTCAAGACAAACATTCGCCTGCGAGCCCAGCGCCGAGCGCTTGCGCGAAGTCAAGGCGACGAGCGGCACGGAAAACCGCCTCGTAAAGGCGATGATATTAGACAGCTCCACCGACTCGCCTGACCAGGAGATGGCGAGGATCACGTCGTCCCGCGTGATCATACCGAGGTCACCGTGAGAGGCTTCGCTGGGATGCACGAAAAACGCCGGCGTTCCTGTGGAAGCGAACGTCGCTGCAATTTTTTGACCGATATGGCCGCTTTTGCCGATGCCGCTGACTATGACGCGTCCGCGGGCTTGGGCCACCGTTTGGACGGCCTCTGCGAAGGGGCCGCCGAGACCGTTGGCCAGCGCCTCACGCAGTTCACTCAGGCCAGCGCTTTCCAATTCCAACGTGCGCTGGGCGGCTTCAAGCGCGGCAGAACGCATTTTACTGCGGTTTTTGCTGGCAGTTTTTCTGGGCTTCCCGGCGATAATCTTGCCTTTGGCAGCGCTTGGTGATTTGCGTCGAGCCGGCGAGCTGGATTCACTGACCCGGCTGACGACCTTACCTTTTCCACCCTCGATCGCTCTTAAGTTAGCTCTGCGTTCGGCCATTTCATCCCCCGGCACCATCGCATTCTATATGCACGGGTAAATTACCCACCCAGCTCCCGCGCTCGACTTGTGTAGCAAATACGGGCCGTAGCGCAAATCGCTTCTGCTCAATCACAAACACCTTTTGCTACGGCCTACGAGTCCGCGGAAGCCGCAGACGGGTAAATCCGTCAAAGTCTGCCCAATCCGGTTCACCTAACTTCGGGACGCCTTTTCTTTCGTACACTGCATTGTTGAGGGCAGCCAAATCGTTGAAAGGACCCGATAGTCGTGGCTGGCCGCAAGGTATTCCGGCGAGGCTGCGGTGCTGGCCTAGCACTCGCGATCACGCTTGCCTGTGCCAGCATCCAAAGCTCCAAAGCACAAACTCCATCGTTTTCCTCGCCGGATGCAGTCTCACCGGCGCAGCTCAAAGGTGACAGCAGCCGCAACCCCAAATGCGTGCCAATCGCCTCGATACCGCCGCAGTGAAACCGTCGTCGGCAGAGCCTCGCGACGACGATTTAGTTGACACACATACGCCACTGGACCTGCGCGACGGCCTGCTTACCCAATCCAATCCGCTAGTTGTGGAGGATGGTCTAGATCCAACCAACACGGAACATCGGCCACCGAGCGAGCTGGGCCAACTCACCTTTCCAGAGGGCCAGCTTGCACCGCCGCATGGTGATGCGCTACTTTTCCAGATCGAGTAAATCCGGCCCCTCAAACCCGCTATCAACCGACGCCCCGCCCGATTTGCGAAATTGGTGCCATACGACCCTACCGGCATTAAAATAGTGACGTTCGTCCTGTTTCCTGAAGCCGAAATCGCTGGATTACGCGCCTCCATCGTATTCGCCAGTCCCGACGGGCAATCCTATGCCACCCGCGAGTTTGCGCCACGGCTGCGCCTGGTCTCGAATTGGTCGCGTCACGCCTTAGAGTTCCTGGGTTTTGGAAACCTGAGCCACTATCTCCGTTTCGGCAGCAAAAACTGCCGCGGTTTTGGGGTGGAGTTACGCCGGCGGCTCGACATAACGCGGCGTACAAGCCTACAGGCTGCCGT
>DAOUZE010000416.1 GCA_030665765.1 Filomicrobium sp. | reverse complement strand
ATGGCAGCTGTGCTAGTAGCGCGTCGAAGGCTTACGAAACGATTGCTTGCAGATGGCACACGCGCCTTCGTGACTCTGATGCCGCATGTTTGGTCGCCGCTTGTCACAACGGTGCTACGGAAAGCTGGTGTTCGCCACACTGTCGTTGTTCATGACGCAAATCCCCATGTCGGTGACCGCACTGCTTTGGTCAATAGATGGCTGCTGCGAGAAGCGAGGCGCGCCGATCAGGTGGTGACACTCACCTCATCTGTGGCAGAAGACCTCATTCGGTCAAATATCGTCGCAGAGAAGAAAATCTCTGTCTTGTTTCACCCTGACCTGACATATGAGCCGGGAGTGCCTGACACTAAAGGCCACACCGAACCTCTCCGGGTGCTCTTTTTTGGAAGGATCTTGCCGTACAAAGGGCTAGGCGAATTCATCGGCGCCATTGAGATCCTCAAACAAGCCGGTCTTCCAATCGAGGCCGGTGTTTTCGGCAGTGGTGACATTGGCCCGGACCGTGAGCGGCTCGAACGCTTGGGCGCTGAGATCGTCAATAAATGGATCCCTTCCGCAGAGGTCGCCCGGATCTTAGCCCGACACGACGTGCTCGTAGCCTCTCATACAACGGCCAGTCAATCAGGCGTCATAGCAGCGGCTCTCGGTGCGCGACTTCCAGTCGTTACAACACCGGTAGGAGGATTGACCGAACAGATCATCCCAGAAGTGACCGGACTTATCGCCGCCGATAACGGAGCTCAAGCCATTGCCGCTGCTGTCAGGCGGCTCGCCGAAGATCGAAATTTGCTCCAGCGCCTCCGGCGAAACATTTCGGAGACAAAGGAAGAGCGCTCAATGGAGCGGTTTTTTCGCGAATTAAGTGAGATAGCTCAAAAAGGGAACTAATACCAACGGCATGATTTTCTGACTCTGGCGGGATTCCCAAATCAGTTGAATTCTGATTCAAGGCTGGCAAAGGAGATTTGCCATGCCAGCCGTTGTTCCGCTTCGCCCGGATTTTGATGCAACGAACCTTCGACTGGTTGCCAAACGTTGCCCGGATAGCCGCCAAACCCGCCGGCTTCTGGCTCTCGCGGCGGTCTATGACGGGATGAGCCGTGCTGAAGCCGCGAAGGTCGGTGGTATGGACCGCCAAACGTTGCGCGATTGGGTTCACCGGTTCAACGAGGAGGGTATGGATGGTCTGACCAACCGCAAAGGTGCAGGCCGGCCGCGCATGTTGAGCGATGAACAAATGAAAGAGCTTGGCGAGATTGTCGAAACCGGCCCTGATCCGGCAGTAGACGGCGTTGTGCACTGGCGGCGGATTGATCTGAAGCGGGTGATTGAGGAGCGCTTTGACGTCGTCTATTCTGAGCGCGGAATATCCAGACTGCTTGCCGAACTGGACTTTGCCCATATCAGCGCTCGCCCACAACATCCCAGGCAGGATGAGCGCATCATCGCAGCGTTCAAAAAAACTTCGCCAACACGCTCGCGGCGCATATAGCGAACCTGCCAGCGCAAACACCGATAGAAATCTGGTTCCAGGATGAAGCGCGCCTTGGTCAGAAGAACGGCCAGACGCGGCTGTGGGCGAAGAAGGGCTCGCGCCCCCGCCAACCCGCCGATCAGCGCTATCAAAACGCCTATCTGTTCGGAGCCATTTGCCCAAAACGAGGAACAGGCGCAGCGCTCATGCTGCCTTGGGCGAACGCCAAGACAATGCAGTTGCATCTCGATGAGATCAGCAAGATGGTCGCGAGGAGGGCCCATGGCGTCGTTCTCATGGACCGGGCCGGGTGGCATACGACAGCCAAGCTGAACGTGCCGAAGAACCTCACCATCATTCTGCTGCCATCGCGCTCGCCGGAACTGAATCCGGTCGAAAATATCTGGCAGTACATCCGCGCAAACTGGCTCTCCAACCGCGTGTTCGAAGATTATGACGCCATCATCGACGCCGGTTGTGATGCCTGGAACCGACTGGTCGACCAGCCCGAAACAATCAAATCAATCGGAATGAGAAAATGGGCTCATATCGGTCAAAATTAAATGCCGCTGGTATTACCCCTCGCGCGGGTAATTGGGCGATTCCCGGGTGATGGTCACGTCATGGACGTGGCTCTCCCGCAAGCTGGCGGGCGAAATGCGCACGAAGTCGGCGCGCTCCTGGAACTCGGCGAGGTCGCGGGCACCCGTATAGCCCATCGAGGCACGCAAGCCCCCGATCAGCTGGTGCAGCACACTTCCCACCGGCCCCTTATAGGGCACCTGTCCCTCCACGCCTTCGGGGACGAATTTGTGCGTCTCCTTGATGTCCTGCTGGAAATAGCGGTCGGCCGAGCCCCGCGCCATGGCCCCAAGCGCGCCCATGCCGCGATAGGCTTTGTAGGAACGCCCCTGATAGAGATAGACCTCGCCCGGGCTCTCGTCGGTGCCGGCGAGCAGCGATCCGATCATCACGCAATCGGCTCCGGCGGCGAGTGCCTTGGCCAGATCGCCCGAATATTTGATGCCGCCATCGGAGATCACCGGAATGTCGTTCTTCTTGGCGATCTCGACTGTCTCCACCAGAGCGGTGAGCTGAGGCACGCCGACGCCTGCAACGATGCGGGTCGTGCAGATCGAGCCCGGACCGATGCCCACCTTGATCGCATCGGCGCCCGAATCGATCAGCGCCTTGGCGCCCTCGGCCGTCGCCACGTTGCCGGCGATGACCTGCACGGCGTTTGAGAGCCGCTTGATCCGGCCGATGGCATCGAGCACGAGCTTCTGGTGACCGTGGGCGGTGTCCACCACGACGAGGTCGGCGCCGGCGTCGATTAGCTGCTCGCTGCGGGCGAAACCTGAATCACCGACGCTGGTCGCCGCCGCCACGCGCAAACGCCCCTGCTCGTCTTTGCAAGCGTTGGGATACGCCCGCGCCTTTTCGATGTCCTTGACGGTGATGAGACCGATACAGCGGTAATCGTCGTCGACGACGATGAGCTTCTCGATGCGGTTCTGATGGAGGAGCCGCTTCGCCTCCTCCATGTCGACGGTCTCCCTGACCGTGACGAGCCCGTCCTTGGTCATCAGCTCGGCGATCTTTTGGTCCCGATCGGTGGCAAAACGCACGTC
>DAOUZE010000470.1 GCA_030665765.1 Filomicrobium sp. | reverse complement strand
TCGCTGAGGCAGACCTTCTCCCCACTGATCTCCAGCTCGCCCTTGGCGAGTTTGTTCTCCTGGTAGAACTCGCGCAAGTAGTAGCGATGATTGGCCGCCGGCATGCGCGTGGAATCCTGGTTCCAATAGAGCAGGTCGAATGGGAACGGTTTTTTGCCGAGCAGGTAATTGTTAACGATGTAGGGCCAAACCAGATCCTTCGGCCGCATCATGTTGAACACGTTGGCCATGCGCGAACCATCAAGATAGCCGCGCTCAGTCATCATTTCTTCGAGGTTATTCAGCTGGGCATCGTCGATGAATAGCAATAGGTCACCGGCCTTGGTGAAGTCCACCTGCGTCGTCAGGAACGTCGCCGAGCGGAACATGTTTTCGCGGCGCTTCGAGGCGTAAGCCAATGTCGTCGCCAACAATGTCCCGCCAACGCAATAACCGAGCCCATTTATGCGCTCCTCGCCTGTTTCCCTCTGCACCGCTTCGGCTGCCGTAAGAACACCTTTTTGCATGTAGTCGTCGAAATTCATGTTGGCGAGCGCGCTGTCAGGGTTGACCCAGGAAATGACAAAGACCGTGAAACCTTGATCGACAACGTATTTAATGAAGCTCTTCGCCGGCGTCAGATCGAGAACGTAGAACTTGTTGATCCACGGCGGTACGATTAGCAGCGGCGTCTGATGCACCGTATCGGTGGTCGGTGAATACTGAATGAGCTGCATGAGCTCGTTTTGGAAAACGATCTTGCCCGGCGTCGTGGCGAGGTTGCGGCCGACTTCGAATGCTTCAAGATCCGTTTGGCTGATCTTCAGCAGATCGCCCGACTTGCGCATGTCTTCGGACAGGTTGACAACGCCCTTTACAAGGTTCTCGCCGTCGGTTGCGAATGTCGCACGCACCACTTCAGGGTTTGTCATTGGGAAGTTCGATGGTGACAGGGCGCTCGTCAGCTGGCGGAAATGGTATTCTGCCCTTTGTCGATCGCGTTCGGTGAGCCCATCGGTTGATTGTAGCATATCGTCAGCCCAGCGGCTGGTGACAAGGTAGCTCTGCTTCCAAAAGTCGAAATAAGGATTGCTGCTCCACTCCGGGTCTTTGAATCTGTTATCTCCGGCCTCCGGCTGCACGACGGGTGTGGCGTCCTCTCCCATCATCTTCATGATCGTGCCGTTCCAAATCTCGGCATAAGAGCGCAATAGCTGACCTTGGGCGTCGGCCAGTTTTGCAGGGTCCTTCATCATCCAGTGGGTAAACAGGTCGTTGAGCGTCTTAGACGCGTCCTGGATCTCGCTGGCCGATGAATAGGGCGTGGCCTTGTTATCAGCGCGGTCGAGAAAATCTGACATCACCTGCCCAGCGCCTTCGAAGAACCGTAAGATATTTTGGGCGAACAGGTCCGGATTGCTTATCTGATATTGCGTCAGATCGGGTTGGCTTGGCTTCTTCTCTTCAGTCATTGTCACTGGTCGCCTTGAAATTTACACAGGCCAATACTCGGTCGGCGCAGCAATGTGAGCTGCCGTCCGTGTGATCTTGCGATGCTTCCGCGAATAATCTACTGCTTCGGAGCATCCCACGGCAACGTAACAATAGTGCGGAGTAGTAGTGGAAAACTTGAGGACCATTTCACAGCGCCAACGAAGAGCCGATCCTTGGATATCCGACTCTCACGCTTGCTTGTTGCAAGAGCTTTTGCCATCGCCGCTACTGCGATGCTGGTCACCGCCTGTGGTCTAGCCACGCCCGGCGTCCGATTACCCGAGCTGGATCGTCACAGCGAACTTGGCCTGCTGGACAAACAACAAAGAGCCGCAGCAATTGAGAGTATGGAGGCTCTCGCCGAAGAGCAAAAAAGGCGCGCCGCAGCGATCCCAAAAAAGCCATTGCCCGGTGAAAAGCATGAGACGCCGGTTCGCATCGTCCGCTGAAAGCGCCGTTTAAGTTGCAATATCGGCAGTTAAAGCTCTCTGGATCGGCCAGCGAAGCTGGACGAAGGGGCGCGTAACAGCTTATCTAAGGGATAGATCAGCTGCACCTATCTGAGCCAGACCAGCGCCCCGGTTTAATCAACGCGTCCTGTTTTGGACCTGCACGTGCCCGGCGACGCGGTTCTTGCCCCGTGTTTCGCGGCTTCCCAGCGAGAGAACGACCCCGTGATCGAGGAATTTCACAGTATCAAGCGTCTACCCCCTTATGTATTCGCGGAAGTGAACCGGCTGAAGGCCAACGCGCGGGCGCGAGGGGCGGATATCATTGATCTCGGCATGGGCAACCCAGATCTGCCGACACCGCAGCATATCGTCGACAAGCTGGTTGAGACCGTCGCGAAGCCTCGGACACACCGCTACTCTGCATCGAAGGGGATCTCGGGACTGCGCCGGGCGCAGGCGGCCTATTATGATCGACGATTCGGCGTCAAACTCGATCCGGAAACTCAGATCATCGCGACCCTGGGTTCGAAGGAAGGCTTCGCCAACATGGCGCAGGCCATCACGGCACCGGGTGATGTCATCCTGGTCCCGAACCCGACCTATCCCATCCACGAATT
>DAOUZE010000326.1 GCA_030665765.1 Filomicrobium sp. | reverse complement strand
AGTTGTGCCGTGCAGGATGCTTTACGCAATACATTCCACAATCCAATTTTTTTTCTGCTTGCCACCTTTCTTCTGATACCTGCGGCGACTCCCACGGCAAAAGAAGTCTGTGGCGGAGTTGATGCCCCCTGCAAAATCGCCAACGGCCAGTATTATGCTGTTCTGCCGGCACCCCCACCGGGGCCGCGTGGCTATCCGCTCGTTGTCCATTTGCATGGCTGGTCAAGCTCAGCACGCGCGGTGATGCGTAAAGAGCAGTTCGTCGAGAAGGTCACGTCGCGGGGCTACGCCCTGATCGCACCTTATGGAGAGGTTCAACCGTCCGGACGGCGCGACTGGTCCGTAGCCGACGGTCAGGCACGTCCGCGCCGCGATGACATTACGTTTCTCAAAAAAGTTCTCGACGACGCGGTAACGCGGATGAAGATCGACCGGTCTCGTGTTCTGCTGACGGGATTTTCGCGCGGCGGCTCTATGGTCTGGGATGTTGCCTGTCAGGCGCCCGATGCGTTCACAGCCTATGCCCCGGTCGGTGGTGGCTTTTGGAGCCCGCTACCGCAAACGTGCAAGGGGCCGGTTCGGCTATTTCACACGCACGGGTGGGTTGACGCGACGGTGCCGCTGGAGGGACGGCGGTTAGGCAACAGTGGCATGATACAAGGCGACATCTTTGACGGTCTCAGTATCCTCAAGCGGACCAACGGCTGCCAGCGCCGTGCTAGTGAGCGCCTGAACAAGGACAACCGGTGGATACGGACCTGGAGCTCATGTGCCAAGGATTCGGAACTTCGGCTGATGCTGCATCCGCGTGGTCACGTCACACCTGCGGGCTGGACAGGTATGGTGCTTGATTGGTTCGAGGCGTTCGCCGTTCCCGAGCGCCGGGCGGAAACGCGTTAGTCGCGTATCCACGTCTGCTCAAGCCGTCTCGCCGCAGCGTCCTCGGAACTGGATCACGTTGCTCTCATGCGCGGCAGTTTGGTTGTGCGCATCGATAACTGGATCGCCACACATCGCGGCTGGCCTGCAAGGAGGGAGAAGGCTTGCCTCTATGATCGAGACCACACCTCGGACCTCTGCTTCCCGCGCCAGGTCATCCAAAAGATTGCAGTTCGAGACCTGGAGATGCTCATCGCGTGCTTTTTTCGGAGAGGGGATGCGGATGGAGAATGTCGTCGTCATCTCTGTGACGACCGACAGCCGGATGGTTAGACCCGTCTCCATCCAAATATCCGGCATCTCATCGAGCAGCTCATGGATAAAGTCGCGACGCGCTTGCTGAAGTTGTGCGTCCCTCTTGGGAAAGTCGATTGTTGACATGCTCATCCCGCCAAACTGAAGCTATTATGTATTAGCTAATGGTTTCGGGCCCCGTGTTTCAGGGCTTTCAGAACGACGCGACAAACAAACTGAATCTTTTCCTGCTTCCTAGGTATTTCCACTAGTCCAGATCGATGTCCAACGTCCTCGACATCGAACCTGAAGTTGTAGCAACCTCCTCCTGATTCGGGGAAGCGCCAGGCTGTTGACAAGTGATGATGCTCAACTCCTCCGCCTTCTGCTGGAGCTTTTCACAATACGGCCTCGTCGATATCGACCGTGTCTTAGCCCCCTAAAGCTGGGACCTACGGCTTCCGCCGGTGACATAAAAAATTGATACGAGGGATGCGCCACTACAACGTCCAAGCTAATTGTCATGGAAGCGGTCGATCAGGCCACGCTTCGGGTAACAAGAGCAGCGCAACTTTCCGTCCCCTCGATCAGGTGGGCATTAAACCGCTCCGGTCCGCCGTGGTCTCGGGGTGCATGAACGACACGTGGATTTGGGGAAAACTCGAATTCGAATGTGTCGAGGCCGAAGGGCAACCCCTCTCCTATGGATTTCAAAGCCGCTTCCTTATGGCACCAGTGTTGGAAGAAAGTCCTCTTGCGTGGCAAGCCGCCTACCCCTTCAACAACCTTTGCCTCGGCCTCCGAAAAGTACCTTCGAGCGAGCTCTATCGCCTCCAAGTTCCTCGTACAATCTTCGAGGTCGATGCCGATCCCGTGTGTCGAAGACCAAGCCCCGAGAAAACCAAACCGGCAGGAGGAAAAACTAAACCAGAAATCAGGCAAATCAGGGAGGTAGGGACGCCCTTTATCTGTCTGCTCGAAAATGATCCGAGACAATGGCCGCGGCGATCCCAATACGAAGGCGCCGCAGTAGCGACGAAACGCTCGTCGCTGTTTGAATTGTGCTTTGCCGTCTTCTGTTACAAAGCTATCCGCCCTCTACAGCTCGGCATCTGACAAGACTGACGCGCAATGCCTCGACGCCTCTGGATCGCGTGAAATCGGCGCATACAGCACGTAAGCTGCGTGACGCGCGGACGCCGGTGTCCAATCGCGCGCAACGACGTTGAACAGATCGCTGACCCAGTCGCTATCGTTTCGTATCATCTGAAACCGGGAGGCCCCTGAAACGGTTCTCTTCTCCGGCAGGTGCCTCTGCAGGCAACTCCGGCTGTCCTGCGCCTAGACGACGCGGAGAGATGGGCGACAAGAGTGGTGAACCGCTTGCAGGCTCCGCGGGGCTCCCCTCATACGTGCCTGTGAGCATGTTCATCTCCTTGAGTACCAGAGATAACGGCAACAGCGTTGTATCCCGTTCCATGACCGCGCCGCCCATCGTCGTCGCGCCGCAGGCGACGGTGCAACCGTCGTGAATGTGGGTTCGCTTCACCTTCAATGTCATGTTCTCAAAGGTATGAAACTGCAGGAATCCGTCGAGAACACAATCGTTGCCGAAGCTTACCGCGTTCCAGTCGGAACACTGCATTGGTTCAGTCACGATGGTTCGGTGCCCGATCTGACATCCCATCCACCGAAGGATAGAATTTGAAAGGATAGTCCCCGCGCAAAATCCTAGAGGCCCCCTGCACCAGATGAAGAAACAGTCCTGCGCGAAGAAATAGGAGAAGTGTCGCCAGGACCAGAATGGCGTCGCGTGGTCGGCTCCCCATTTGCTGCCGACGAGGGACCTTTTGACCGCGACGCAAAGAAGGAGCAGATTGACCTCTGTAAGCACCAAAGCAATGACCGCGCTGGCGACGGGGTGTCCGCCGAGCCGCAGTAGACAGCTGTACAAAAGCACGAAAATGAGCCCCTCGGTGATGCGCAATACGCCGATGCTGAAAAGGTCGTTGAGGAAGACCCTAGTCAGAAAGAGGGGGAAGCCCGGCAGTCTATGGGTTTCATTCTCCGCCTCGAATGACGCACTTGCAAATTTCAGGGGCGGGTTTCCCGCAACCGTGATTGCCTCACCAAACCGGGTCCGCATTTGTCGTCGGAACAGAATATCACTGCCTGGCGTAGAAACGCCCAGGAGGAAGTTGGCTGGGAAATTTCCACTCTCCGCCACGGAGTTGTTACCGCTGAAGAAATTCCGGGGCATGTCGAGTTGGCGCAGCTTGATGTGCTCGGCGCCATAGTCGAGCATATTTGTGAAACAGCCGTTGGACCAGAATACCTGGGAGTCGACACTGGCAAGCTCCGGAACGAGGTTGAACATGACGTCGCATTCCGAGGCACCTAGTCGCGGGAAACGCATGCCAGCGAGCGCTCGCAGGTATTGCCCCGTAATGGTCCAGGTCCACAGTGCCTGGATGCGGTTCATTTCGTTTCTCCTGTATAGGAGAAGAGCGCCCCTGAGCCCTCGCGATGGGTAAAGCCCCGGTGAAGCCGCCGTGCAGCGGATGAAGAGGCAGCCCAGCAAAGAGGTCACGACGATGACGACCCAGGTGGTGATGAACGCATAGAGCGCGAGATGCCAGACGATCTCGGATAGCGGCGTCACCATGAAGTAATCGTGGGAAATCTCAGATGCTCCGGTGGGTATAAAGCCGCGAGCGAACCAGATGATCGCGGCAGTGGGGACAACACTGAGACAGAAGGATAGGAAGACCTGCATGAGGACGTTGAGGGTCTCCAGCAGCCAGATCGGATGCGCGTACTTGCAAGTGTTCGCCGTGCGCTTCAGCTCTGTGCAGCGTCCGCTGAGGCGCGCGGGAGCTCCTTCCCACATCTCCTGCGGACCCACATCGCTGAGGATGGGGGTAAACGGAGTGATCCAGCTGCCGCGCCCCACGGTCACGTTATTGACGATGGCGGCCCGCATTCCGATC
>DAOUZE010000080.1 GCA_030665765.1 Filomicrobium sp. | reverse complement strand
CTGAAAAGTCGATCGGAGCACCTGTAAAGGTTGCGGGATTTGTTCGCTACGCTCTGGGCGAAGGCATCGATAAGCAGGATGATGACTTTGCCGCTGAAGTCGCCGCGGCCGCCGGCTCAAAATGAGCGGCCCAGAGGGTTGATATTGACGGCCGGCCGCCACGTGCAGCCGGCCGTATTCACAACATGGAAGCTGCAATTGAAGGTTTTGGGTTGTCATGGGCGATAAGCCCGCTACACGAGGGTGGACGAACTGACAAGGCGCGGCAATCGAACGGCGAGGCAAGATGGCTAAACCGCTATCCAAACTGAAATACGAGCGACTGCTGATAAAGCTTTCCGGTGAAGCTTTGATGGGGAAGTCCGGTTATGGCATCGATACGGAAGTCGTGGCGCGGCTTGCCGGTGACATCAGTCAGGTCTCGCAGGCAGGTTGTGAAATCGCCACGGTTGTCGGTGGTGGTAATATATTCCGCGGTCTAAAGGGGGCAGCAGCCGGGATGGATCGGGCTAACGCCGACTACATGGGCATGCTGGCAACCGTGATGAATGCCCTGGCGTTACAAGGCGCGATGAGCCAGATCGGCGTCGATGCACGGGTTCTTTCAGCTATACCAATGCCGACCGTGTGTGAATCTTATATTCGGGCACGGGCACTCGACCACCTGTCCAAGGGCCGGGTGGTGATCTTCGGTGCGGGTACCGGCAACCCGTTCTTCACTACGGATACGGCGGCTACTTTACGTGCCATCGAGATGGGTAGCGATGCAGTTGTTAAGGCAACTCAAGTGGATGGTGTGTATTCTGCTGACCCCAAGAAGGTTCCTGATGCTGAACGATATGATCATCTGACATACGAAGATGTACTCGCCCGAGGTTTGGGAGTAATGGACGGTGCGGCAATCGCTCTTGCCCGAGACAATGCACTTCCGGTAATTGTTTGTTCGATAGAGGAGCCTGGCAATCTCCTCAAACTGATAAATGGTACGGCGCGGGCGACCGTGATCGGTGCCATTTAGTCCTCAGCAACGGTTATTTTGTATTTGCCGGAACCCCGCCCAGCGCTTACGGATGCTTGCGGAACGGGGGGTTGATGCGGGGCCGATGACGGGCGTCAGAGTAAGGGAGACTCAAATATGACGGATGCCTTCGATCTCAAGCAGCTAGAATCGAGCATGCAGTCATCTCTGGACGCCCTAAAGCGTGAGTTGAGCGGGCTTCGAACGGGTCGTGCGAGCACGCATCTTTTAGATCCGCTGCAAGTGATGGTGTATGGCTCTAAGATGCCGCTAGCCCAGGTCGGCACCGTCTCCGTACCTGAGCCGCGCACGCTTTCAATCCAGGTCTGGGACCGGGCCAACGTCTCGGCCGTGGAGCGGTCAATTCGCGAGTCTAACCTGGGTCTCAACCCGATTGTTGACGGTCAGCTTATTCGCTTGCCGATCCCAACCCTAACGGCGGAACGTCGTCAGGAATTGGCGAAAATCGCCCACAAGTATGCTGAGCAGTCCCGGGTTTCCGTGCGTAACGTGCGACGCGACGGCATGGATGCGCTGAAAAAACTCGAGAAAGACGGCAAGATCAGTGAGGACGAGCACCGGAAGAATTCCGGAAACGTCCAGGAGCTGACGGACAAATACGTGAAAGAAGTAGATAATCTGCTGGCATCGAAAGAGCAGGAAATTCAAACTGTATAGATAACGGTCGACTCTTGCCAGATTTACGAGATCTCCCAGTAACAGAAAAAAGAAGCGTGGCCTCTCCCGTGGCTCATCCATCGTCCAGCCAGATAAAACCCGACCATGGCGGATTAAACCCGAAGCACGTTGCCATCATCATGGATGGAAACGGGCGGTGGGCTAGGCAACGGGGGCTGCCGCGCACTATCGGACATCGGGAAGGGGTTGAAGCCGTTCGCAGGACGGTGCGTGCCGCGATTGAAATCGGCATTCCCTATCTGACGATCTACTCGTTCTCTTCGGAGAACTGGTCACGGCCGCGCGAAGAGATCGATTACCTGATGGGGCTAATGAAGAGGTTCATCCGACGCGATTTGGCTGAATTGCACCAAGCGGAAGTCGGGATTCGTGTGATTGGAGAGCGTGATGGGGTCGATCGGGAACTTCTCGCGTTGATCGATGAGGCCCAGGAACTGACGCGAAACAATACGCGTTTGATGCTGGTGATTGCGTTTAACTATGGCGGCCGTAACGAGATTGTTCGGGCCGCTGGTCGGTTGGCCGAGGAGCTGGCGGCAGGACGTCTTGATCCAGCTAAAATCGAAAACAAAGATTTCGAGAGGGCGCTCGATACTTACAGTATTCCTGACCCCGATCTACTTATTCGGACGGGTGGGGAAATACGGTTATCGAACTTTTTGCTGTGGCAATCGGCTTATGCGGAATTTGTGTTTCTCGACACCTTTTGGCCGGATTTCGGTCGAGAGGATCTAGCGGCGGCTATTACGGAGTATATCGGACGTGAGCGTCGTTATGGCGGTTTGGCTAGCCGTTCGATGGCATGAGTAAAAGCCGATCGAGCCTGGTCGGGGTGGCCGTGACGAAGGAGAAGACGACGAACCGTCAGATCAAGGAATTGCAACGTCGAACGATCTCGGCGCTGGCGCTTGGCACTTGCGCGCTGGCGGCGCTTTTTGCAGGTCCGATTCCGTTCGGCTTTTTGGTGCTTCTCGTGGCGCTCGTGATGTGCTGGGAGTGGGGCCACATCGTGCGTTCGGGCGGGGGCACCGACTGGAGTTTCATCGTACATGGTCTAACCGTCAGCGCCGCCATTTTGGTGGCGATGTTTGTTTCATCCGAGCTTGCGCTGGTGGTTTTGGTTGTGGGCGGAGCGACGCTCCTGGTGATCAATTCCGATAATGGTCCGGGTGTTTCGGTGCTCGGAGCACTTTATGTCGGTATTCCCGCTATTTCTTTGATCTGTTTGAGAAGTTCTCAGCCGTACGGGGTGACGGCGGTGATGTTTATTTTTGCCGTGGTGTGGGCTGGAGATATTGCCGCTTTTCTCGGAGGCCGTCAGATAGGCGGCGTGAAGCTGTATCCGAGTATCTCACCGAATAAGACGTGGGCGGGCCTCGTGAGTGCGGTTGGCGCATCGATCTTGGTCGGGATTGTATTCTGGTCCTTTCTGACGGATGCACCGTTACTCTATCTGCTTGCTTGTGCAATCGGGCTGGGTGTCGTAGCGCAGCTTGGAGACTTAGCGGAGTCGGCCTTGAAGAGATTGTTTCGGGTCAAGGATTCAAGCGACTTGATCCCCGGTCACGGTGGTTTCATGGATCGGATGGATGGAATTGTGGCGGCGGCTTGCGTGGCGCTTGCCGTTGGCTTGATGATCAATTCCGAGGCGCCGGCACGAGCTTTACTGTATGGGAGTTGAGTGCGCGTTGGACGCTCCTGGACTGGCGGCCATTGGGCTTTGGAGGGCTATTGTTTGATACAACGGGCCGCGGATACAGCTTGCCACGCTCATGGGCACGTAGAAGCAGAGCACTGTGACGTCCCCAAGCGGGTCACCGTACTTGGTGCGACCGGTTCGATTGGGACCAGCACTCTAGATTTGATCGGACGGCACGAACACGCGGTGGAAGTTATCGCGGTTACCGCGCATTCGAGCGTAGAAAAATTGGCGCAATGTGCCCTGGATTGTCGGGCGGAGCTCGCGGTTATTGGCGATCCGGCGCTTTATGGGCAACTCAAGGACGCGCTATCGGGTTCAAATATCAAGCCCGCAGCGGGAAATGACGCGCTCATCGAAGCCGCCCAGATGCCCGTCGACTGCACGATTGCAGCGATTGTCGGCGCAGCAGGACTGAAGCCTACGGTTGCTGCTGCCAGATGTGGTGGACGCCTGGGGCTCGCCAACAAGGAATGCCTTGTCTCGGCTGGCAATGTTTTCATGGAGGAGGTGGCGCGAGCCGGCTGCGAGCTTATTCCAGTCGACAGTGAGCATTCGGCGGCATTTCAAATCCTGCAAGAGGCCGACTCCGATAGCATTGAAAATATAACCCTGACGGCATCGGGCGGTCCGTTCCGGACCTGGCCGTTGGAGCGTATACAGGCAGCAACGTGCGACGAGGCGCTGAAACACCCCAATTGGTCTATGGGAGCGAAGATTACGGTCGATTCCGCGACGATGATGAACAAGGGTCTAGAGCTGATCGAGGCCTTGCATCTATTCCCTGTTGAGACGGATCAACTTTGCATGCTGGTTCATCCGCAGTCGATCGTACATTGTCTGGTTTCGTTCATTGACGGCTCGGTTCTAGCGCAGCTGGCGGAGCCGGATATGCGGACGCCCATTGCTGTTGCCCTGTCCTGGCCGCGTCGGATGGCCGCGCCGACAAAGAAACTCGACCTTGCAAAGATTTCCCAACTCACATTCGAATCTGCCGATGAGGAGCGTTTTCCCGCGATTCGCCTGGCGCGGGAGGCGATGGAGCGCGGTGGAACGGCTCCTGCGGTTCTGAATGCGGCAAATGAAGTTGCGGTTGCGGCTTTCCTTGAAGGTCGCATTAAGGTGCCTGATATTGCCGCATTGGTAGGAGAAACTCTCGATAGCGCCGATAAACGCGGTCTGGTTGCGGGCGCGTCGTGTCTTGAGACCATACTTGAGTGCGATGCAAACGCCCGGCTGCTTGCCAAGGAAGTTCTCGCCAAAGGTAACCTTGTTGCCTGAGTAGTGGAGCCCTTGGTTCTTTTTACGATTTCGCTTTGCTGAGGCCGGCTGATTGGTGGCATTTGGCGAGTGTTGGTTGGCGCGAGATTCGACCCCACATCGTGACTTCAGTACTTATTCGTGTGTGCGCTCTGGGCGCGTGTGACGACGACAAAGGATACGAACTGATGGAATTCATTGCGCAGATTGCCGACAATCTGTCTGGTGCGCTCTTGGTCTTGGCTGGGTTCTTGTTTGCGCTAACGGTTGTCGTGTTCGTACACGAACTGGGTCATTTCCTTGTCGCGCGCTGGTGTGGCGTGACGGTGACAACGTTTTCGATCGGGTTCGGTAAGGAAATCGGGGCCTTTGTTGACAAGCACGGCACGCGGTGGCGGTTCGCTTGGATTCCGCTTGGTGGATACGTGAAGTTTCTGGATGACGAGAACGCCGCGAGCGTCCCGGATCGTGCCGCACTTGAGCAGATGAATGAAGCCCAGCGTAAAGGGGCTTTCCAGTTGAAACCGGTATGGCAACGGGCAGCCGTGGTGGCGGCCGGCCCGTTAGCGAATTTTCTTCTAGCGATCGTGATCTTTGCGGGTTTTATCTGGTGGACGGGGGATGACCGGATCGAGCCGCGGGCAGACTACGTCGCGCCGGGGAGCCCTGCTGCCATAGCTGGATTCAAGTCCGGCGATGTTGTCTTGAGCATAGGCGGAAGGCCAATAAGCGACTTCAAGCAGATCACCCAGGTGGTCTGGACGAGTCCAGGGCGAACGCTCGATTTCGTCGTCAATCGGGACGGAAAACGTGTCGCGCTAGAAGTCCTTCCGGAATTGAAGGAACGAAACGACTACATCGCTGGCAAGCACCGCCGGCCGACGATTGGTATTCGTTACGCTATCGAGCCGGTGTTGGCGGGCGTCACAAAGGATGGCGCGGCGGCTGCAGCGGGATTCGAGGCCGGGGACCGCGTGGTTTCTATGAACGGTAAAGAGATCAATGATTTCAATCAGCTGCAGGAGATTGTAGGGGAGAGCAACGGGCAGAAGCTCGATGTTGTTGTGCTGCGAGACGGCCGTGAAATTGCGCTTGCGATGACGCCCAAGATGACGACTCCTGGCAAGAAGGCGAGCGATCCGACCCGTCGTCCGCTGATTGGGGTGCTCAGCACCGGTAGACCGGTTTATTGGAAGGTTGAGAACGTCGGGCTGATCGAATCAATTCGTCTCGGTGCGGAGAGAACTTGGAGCATAATCACCGGAACGCTCTCCTACGTCGGCGACATTTTTGCAGGCCGGCAGAGTGCAGAGCAAATCGGCGGCCCTGTCAGAATTGCCGACGCAGCGGGCAAATTCGCAGCGATCGGATTTCCCTATCTAGTTCAATTTACAGCGTTTATTTCGGTCAGCATCGGGCTTATTAACCTGTTTCCGATTCCCATCCTGGACGGTGGTCACCTCGTGTTTTATGCGATCGAAGCCGTGACGGGCAGGCCGGTCAAAGAGGAAATCCAGGAATTCAGCTTCCGCGTCGGATTGGCGCTGATTTTAATGCTGATGATGCTGGGCTTGTACAACGACCTTGGTATCCTGGCGCGATGGTTCTCTTGGCTCGGATAGAATACTAGCCAGTGACGCATTCTTGCCACTTCCCCAAAGCTTGCTGAATCGTTAATAACTACGGTGTTGGGACGACGACTGCCTGAGGGGCCCAAGCGCTTGCGATTGGGATTGTGCAGTTCAACGTTTCAAGGAAGGAACGACATACCTCAGCCCATTGCCGAAGGCTGTTGTATGACTGGGGGATCGGCACTGCGAGGGCAGATCCGCGTATGTGGAAGCTTCGGATCAGTTTTTTGGGGGGCTTACAGGCCGCTCTATTGATCTTGGGTGCTGGCTTGGGCGGCGTCGCGATTGATGCTGTTAGTTTAGCTTCGCCCGCGTATGCGCAGACCGTGGTGCGCGACATCCAGGTTGAGGGGAACCGGCGTGTCGAGCCAGAAACGGTGCGAACGTACCTCAAGTTTACCGTTGGTGATGTGTACGACGCGAGCCTGGCGGACGACTCGCTCAGAGCTTTGTTTTCGACCGGGCTGTTCTCCGATGTAAACATCGATCTCAAGGGATCGACTGTTGTCGTTTACGTTGAGGAAAACCCCGTCATCAACCAGATTGCCTTTGAGGGCAACTACGAGGTGGATACTGATACGCTGGCGGCTGAAGTTCAGCTAAAGCCGCGTTCGATCTTCACTCGGTCCCGCGTTCGAGCGGATGTGCAAAGAATTCTCGATGTCTATCAGCGTCAAGGGCGGTACGCCGCTGTGGTTGAGCCAAAGGTGATCGAGCTTGAGCAGAACCGCGTGAATCTCGTTTTTGAGATTACCGAAGGCGGTGCAACTAAGGTCAAGGGTGTCAACTTCATTGGCAACCAAGCTTTTACGGATTCGCAACTTCGCGACATCATCACGACGACGCAGGCCGGTTGGTTCGACTTCCTCAAGGGGACTAGTGTCTATGACCCGGATCGGCTGAATCTCGACAGAGAACTGCTGCGGCAATTCTATCTGAAGAATGGATATGCGGATGCGAGGGTGATTAGTGGGAATGCCGAACTCGACCGCGACGGGTCCGGCTTCTTCATAACATTCACGATTGAAGAAGGTGAATTGTACCGCTTTGGTCAGATGACAATTGAAAGCGCGCTGGCGGAGCTTGATGGTGAGTCGCTTCATGGAGAGCTGCTGACTTACACGGGGGCGGTGTACGACGCCTCTCGAATCGACAAGACCGTAGAAAGATTGACGCTGTCTGTCGCCGAGCGAGGGTTTGCCTTCGCCCGGGTGCGGCCACGGGCAACCCCGGATTTCTACAGTCGCACGATCGCGCTCAACTTTGTCGTGGATGAAGGTCCGCGGATCTACATCGAACGCATCAACATTTATGGAAACCAGCGGACCAAAGACTTTGTTATTCGCCGTGAGTTCCGACTGGCGGAAGGAGATGCCTTCAACCCATTGCTGGTCGATCGCGCCGAGAAGCGTCTAAAGGGTTTGGGCTTCTTTAAGGCGGTCAACGTCAAAAAGCGTCCCGGCTCGGCTCAAGACCGCGTTGTTTTAGACGTGGAGCTGGTAGAGCAGTCGACGGGTGAACTTTCGTTCGGTGCCGGTTATTCGACCAGTGAGGGCATAATTGGGGATGTGTCGCTGACTGAACGCAACTTGCTCGGCAACGGTCAGTTTCTGCGCTTACGACTCGGTGGTTCGTTCGAGCGAGTACAGGTTGATTTGAGCTTCACGGAACCGCGGTTCCTCGACTACAACCTCGCAGCTGGTTTCGATCTGTTCCACAAAGAGTTGGATCAGCGCGATACGTCCGGTTTCCGTAGTCGGAAATCTGGTGGTTCGTTGCGGCTTGGCTTCCCGTTGGCGGAAAATCTCTGGGCGCAAACTCGTTATACTCTGTCGCGCGATGAGCTATTCGACGTCGATGATAATGCGTCGTTGGCCATTCGTGATGCCTGTGGGGATGCCAATATCAACCCGCGAGATGCTCGTGGTCGGCCGATCAATTCTCCGGACTGTCAGGATTCATCTTACTGGACGTCGGCATTGGGCGGTTCGCTCACGTACGACCGACGTAACGTACCTCGGAATCCTACCAGTGGTTACTATTTGCAACTGACTACGGACTTTGCCGGTGTTGGTGGTGATGTTAACTATGTACGTATGCTCGGCGAGGCTCGCGGATATTACCCCGTTGCCGATAAAGTTACTCTGGTAGGCCGTGTGATTGGTGGTCATATTGAAGGCTGGGGTGGTGACGATGTCCGCCTCCTGGATCTATTCTTCCGTGGTGGCGAGACGATCCGTGGGTTTGATCGCTCAGGTTTCGGTCCACGAGACGCCCGTACAGGCGATTCGCTTGGCGGTCAGACATTCTGGGCGGCGACAACGGAGCTGCGTTTCCCGATACCGTTCATTCCAGACGAGCTTGGAATGGGAGCTGCTGTTTTTGCCGACGCTGGTTCCCTATTCAATGCATCAGGCAGAGCTAAGGCCGTGGTCGATCCGGGAGACCTGCTGGATGACTCGACGGTCCGTTCGTCGGTCGGCGGTAGTATTCTATGGAACTCACCGGTGGGGCCGTTGCGTGTCGACTTTGCTCATGCCCTCACGAAGGAAGACTACGACGATGAACAGTTCTTCCGCTTCGGTGCGTCGACCAAGTTCTGATTTTTCAAGGGCCGGTGAAATGACACCGGCCCTTCCCTCTTACGTGCTTTGAATCCAAGTCCAACACCTCCAGCGACCATTGGCGACTGTTGATCCACAGAAGTTGCGCTCGTAAGCACTTGCCTCAGGCTCTATATTAGCGCTCGGGTTTGAAGTGCCCGAGTCATCTGTTAGTGATGCGGGCTTGCCGTGTTTGTAAGATGCAGAGTCACGACATTGGCTTGCTTTAGCAGTCGTTGCACCGGTGCGCCGGAAAAGATTTGGAGCGTCCCTCGCTATGGAGCATCCGGGTTTTTATGTACTTGCCGGGCCTTTTTCGCTGAGCGAGGTAGCCAAGGCTACAGGTTCCGTATTGCCGGAGAATTCCGGCGATGAGATCGGTTCGCGACGTGTTGAGAACGTGCGGTCACTCGCTGACGCCGGACCCGATGATGTATCATTTCTAGATAATCGGAAGTACCTTCCCCAGCTTGAGACGACTAAGGCAGGCGCGTGTTTGGTGCTGCCATCGCTGATAGAGCGGGTGCCCGAGGGCACGGTGCCGCTAGTTACTCCAAAGCCCTATCGGGGTTTTGCTCGGGCACTGGCATTTTTCTATCCGTCAGCGTTATGGCCCAGCGTGGCCGATACCAGTGGCGGACCAGCCGGTGTGCATCCTGATGCCGAACTTGAAAAGGGCGTGGTTGTTGAAGCGGGCGTCGTCGTGGGGCCGGAGGCGAGAATAGGCGCCGGCAGCCGTATTGCGGCAGGTGCAGTCATTGGTAGACGGGTGTGTCTTGGCCGCGATTGCTATATCGGTGCGCAGTCGACCATACAACACACGCTTATCGGTGATCGGGTCATCATTCATGCGGGCGCGCGACTGGGACAGGATGGTTTTGGTTTTGCCATGGACAAGGAAGGACACATCAAAGTTCCCCAAATTGGTCGAGTGGTGATTCAAAACGACGTTGAAATCGGCGCTAACACCACCATCGACCGAGGCGCGCTCAAGGATACGATTATCGGAGAAGGTACCAAAATTGATAACCTGGTTCAGATCGGGCACAACGTTGTGATCGGTCGACATTGCGTAATCGTTGCTCAAACGGGCATTTCGGGTTCGGCTCAACTCGGTGATTTCGTTGTTATGGGCGGGCAATCGGGAACGGTCGGCCATATCCGTGTTGGGAACGGTGCGCATATCGCCGGTGCCTCGCATCCAAAGGATGATGTGCCGGCTGGTGCGCGTGTTGGTGGGACGCCAGCGCGGCCGTTGAGACAGTGGGGCCGCGAGATCGCAATGCTGACGAAGCTGGCGAAGAGCGGTGGGGAGAGCGGCTAGAAAGGTTTGAACGACGGGTTGTGGCTGGAACAGCGCATACCCGGAATCTAGGTTAGCCCAGCGCAGCATCGTAGTTGGAGACAAGAAAAAATGGACGACGTGAGTTCCAAAACCGAGCTTGGCACGGCCGATATTGCACAGGTTATGAAGCTTCTCCCGCACCGATATCCGTTCCTGCTAGTGGACGGGATTTACGACATGGACGGCGATAAAAGTGCGGTTGGGCTGAAGAACGTAACCATCAACGAGCCCTTTTTTCAGGGACACTTCCCACAATTTCCAGTGATGCCCGGTGTTCTCATAATCGAAGGATTGGCGCAAACCGCCGGTGCCTTGTGTGTTCACAGCTTGGGTGAAGGCTATCAGGCCGAGCTGGTCTACTTCATGGGGATCGACAGGGCTAAATTCAGGAGACCTGTCGTGCCGGGCGATGTGCTGCATTATCACGTCAGCAAGATCCGGAACCGGGGTCGTGTTTGGAAGTTCTACGGCGAAGCCAAGGTGAACGGCCTTGTGGCGGCTGAAGCGGAGATAAGCGCTATGTTGGCTGATACAGCTGAAGCGCGGGCATTTGCGAGTGGCAATGGCTGATCAGGGAATCCATTCTTCGGCGATAGTCGAGGACGGAGCGCAGGTTGGGGATGGGGTTAAGATCGGTCCCTATTGTCACGTCGGGCCGAACGTGGTGTTGAGAGACGGGGTGGAACTCATCAGCCATGCAGTGGTTGCCGGGCGCACGACGGTCGGGGCGCACACACGCGTATTCCCTTTTGCTTCGCTTGGTCACCAACCTCAGGATTTAAAGTACGAGGGTGAGCCATCAACCTTGGAGATCGGTGAGGAATGTCAGATCCGGGAAGGGGTGACGATGAACCCCGGGACCAAGGGCGGCGTCATGGCCACGAAGATCGGAGACCGGTGTGCATTCCTGGCGAACTCCCATGTTGGGCATGACTGTAAAATCGGGGATAATGTCGTGTTTTCCAATAACGTCATGTTGGCCGGGCACTGCGATATTGGCGACTACGTGATCATCGGTGGAGGTGCGGCCATTATTCAATTTGCCCGCATTGGCAGGCATGGGTTCGTCGGTGGGATGTCTGGACTTGAGAATGACCTCATTCCGTACGGCATGGCGTTGGGTAACCGGGCTTATCTTTCTGGTCTCAATATCATCGGTCTGCAGCGGCGGGGTTTCAGTCGCGATAAAATTCATGATCTGCGGCGGGCTTACCGTGCGTTGTTTGCGGCTGAAGGTACGCTCGCGGAGCGTATGGATGATGTTGCCAGTGAGTTCAGTGATCACGAAACCGTTCAGGAAATCATCGGGTTTATCCGCCAGGGCGGTAAACGGTCCTTGTGCACGCCACGGGGGCAGTCCGGGACTGAGTGAGGCGCCCGCATGAATAGAGCTCCGCCCAGGCGTATCGGTATCCTCGCCGGGGGGCAAAGCTTGCCGCTGGAGATCGCCGAGAGTCTCAAGCAGCGGGGTGTGTCGGTACACATTGTTGCTATTGAGGGAGAGGCGGACGAGACGCTTGCCGGATTCGATACGACCTGGGTGAACTGGGGGCAGATCGGTAAGATTATCTCGTCGTTCAAGACGGCCTGCTGTCAACAGGTAGCCATTGCCGGAAGCGTTCGGCGGCCGGATCTTACGACTATCAAACCCGACTTTGGTTTCTTCCGCGCCGTGCCAACCGTTCTCCGGTTGATCCGGGTTGGTGGCGATGATGCGATACTGCGCGGTGTGATTGCCTATTTTGAACGCTATGGTCTGGAGATCGTTGGGGTGAGCCAAGTGGCGCCTGAGTTGCTGGTTGGCGCTGGACGTTTCGCGGGACCCGAGCATCGGCACGAGGACCTCGATGACATGAACCTAGGATTCAAGGTCTTGCGGGCACTTGCGCCCTACGATGTGGGGCAAGCTGTGGTGGTCGCTCGTGGCAATATCGAGGCGATCGAAGGAGCGGAAGGTACTGATCGGATGTTCGACCGTCTGACGGCCTATCGCCACAAGGGTATGCGTGAGTGCAGAAATGTCGGGCGGGGAATTCTGATCAAGGCGCCGAAACCCGGTCAGGAGTTGCGGGTTGATATGCCAGCGATTGGGCCAGAGACTGTACGCAAGGCGGCGGGCGCGGATCTACGCGGTATCGCCGTAGATGCGTGCCGTGTGCTGGCGATCGAGCGAACGAAGTTGCAGGAACTGGCGGATGCGCACCGAATCTTCGTATCCGGCGTCGATGGCGGTCAGGCAGAGCCGAATACGGAGAGCGCAGCACAGTTGATGCCGGAGTTCTCTGTGCGGCAGCTAGGCCGGCGTGCACTGGGTAAAAACGATGAAGCGGATGCGATCAAGGGCGCCCGGCTGATTAACGCGATTGAATGTTTTGGTGCAGGCCGTGCCGTGGTTGTCTCAAGACAGCACGTTCTGGTCGTTGAAGCTGGTGAAGGTGTGATTGAGACGCTCGGGCGCGCGGCCGATCTTCGGCAATGGGGTGGTGGTTTCGGCAGCCGGCGTAAGGGCGTTGCGGTCATAGCCGTCGGGCGTGAACTCGATGCAGAGGTTATCTCGCAGGCGGCGCAGGTCGGTTTGGCCGGGGTGGCTGTCGTC
>DAOUZE010000051.1 GCA_030665765.1 Filomicrobium sp. | reverse complement strand
GTAACAGGCACTTAATCCCGCAACGCCGGAAGCATTCAGTTCCGGCGTTGCTCTTTTTGGTCCGACGGGCTGTGTCTTTCGCGGGAGCGGCCAAACCAAAAGGAGCCGGCGAGCGGGTCCCGGGCAGTAGGTGCGGGTGCGCCGGGCTCGGTTTTGGAATTCATTTGTGGGCTGCGCCCGCCCTGATGGGGGCATCTTGCTTTGGAGAGTAAGGCTAAGACGATGAACGGTCAGAACATTCGCATTCGGCTCAAGGCCTTCGATCATCGAATACTCGATGCATCGACGCGCGAGATCGTGAATACGGCGAGGCGTACGGGCGCTGAGGTGCGGGGACCTATCCCGCTGCCGACGCGTATCGAGCGTTACACCGTCAACCGCTCGCCGCACATCGACAAGAAGAGCCGCGAGCAATTCGAGATGCGAACCCATAAGCGCATGCTCGATATCGTTGATCCTACGCCGCAGACGGTCGATGCGCTCATGAAGCTCGATCTGGCGGCCGGTGTCGACGTGGAAATCAAGCTCTAAGCCGTCGTTTGGTTGAAAACCTGACGGAGTGTCGAAGACCCTAAAACGTGCCGAAGCTTCGGACTGAGGCAGCGAATTGGGATATGAAAAAGGAAGGAATGCTCCTATGCGTTCCGGAGTGATCGCCCAGAAGGTGGGCATGACCCGCATCTTTACTGACGCAGGCGAACATGTGCCTGTTACGGTTCTGCGGTTGGAAAACTGCCAGGTGCTTGCGCAACGCACCGAGGAAAAGAACGGTTACACCGCGCTGCAGCTCGGTGCCGGCACGCGGCGTCCGTCGCGCGTGACAGCGCCTGAGCGCGGCAACTTCGCGGTGGCCAAGGTCGAAGCGAAGCGCAAGCTTGCGGAGTTTCGGGTTTCGCCGGACAACCTTATTGAAGTGGGCGCGGAAATCACCGCCGACCACTTCGTGCCAGGGCAGTTCGTGGACATCACCGGGACGTCGGTCGGTAAGGGTTTCCAAGGTGCGATGAAACGATGGAACTTCGGCGGTCTCCGGGCAACCCACGGTGTTTCGGTGTCACACCGCAGCCATGGTTCAACCGGGCAACGTCAGGATCCGGGCAAGGTCTTCAAGGGCAAGAAGATGGCCGGACATATGGGTTCAGAGCGGGTCACGACGCAGAACCTGGTCGTGGTCAAAACCGATATGGAGCGTGGGCTCGTGATGGTGCGCGGCGCAGTGCCCGGCCACAAAGGTGGTTGGGTTCTGGTGCGCGATGCCGTGAAGCGCAAGCTTCCCGACACGGCGCCGAAGCCTGGTGCTTTCAAGCCGCGCGAGGGTGACGCAGCAAGTGCTGAAGTAGCCGGTCAAGAGGAGCAGCAGTGATGAAAGTCGACGTCACGACGCTTGAAGCCGGCTCCGCCGGGAGCATCGAACTGGCCGATCACGTGTTCGGGCTGGAACCGCGAAAGGATCTGCTCCATCGCATGGTGCGCTATCAGACCCTGAAGCGGATGGCAGGAACGCATCATTCTCAGGATCGCTCCGAAGTTACGGTCACGGGTAAGAAGGTCTACAAGCAGAAGGGCACCGGTGGCGCCCGTCACGGTGACAAGTCCGTTCCTCAATGGCGCGGCGGTGGCAAGGCACTTGGTCCGAAGCCGCGAAGCCACGCGATCGGCCTGCCGAAAAAAGTCCGAGCTCTGGCACTGCGTCATGCTCTATCGGCAAAGGCAAAGGCCGGCGACATCGTCGTTCTTGAAAAGGCGGCTTCGGCGGATGGCAAGACGGCCGGTCTGCGTGAGTCTTTTGGCAAACTCGAACTCAAGAACGCGCTGATTATCGATGGCGCGTCTCTTGATGCCACGTTCGTGCGGGCCGCGCGCAACATACCAAACATCGACGTTTTGCCGGTCCAGGGTATAAACGTCTACGACATTCTGCGCCGCAGGAAACTGGTGCTGACGAAGGCGGCTTTAGCAGCCCTCGATCAGCGTTTCGCTGCGGCGGAGAAAATTGGTGAAAGGGCCTGAGGATGCAAAAGCTCAAAGCCTACGACATCATCCGCTCGCCAGTGATTACCGAGAAAGCGACTTTGCTTTCGGAAGCCAATCAGGTGGTCTTCAACGTCTCCAGCACGGCGACGAAGCCTGACATCAAGAGTGCCGTCGAGGCGCTGTTTGACGTCAAGGTGAAGGCCGTGAACACGTTTGTTCGCAAGGGCAAGATGAAGATGTTCCGAGGCCGCCGCGGCGTTCAAAACAATGTCAAAAAAGCGATCGTCACGCTCGAAGACGGGCAGGCGATCGACGTTACGACCGGACTGTAAGGAGGCGAGGTCAAATGGCACTAAAGACATATCGACCGACGTCGCCCGGCCTTCGTCAGCTGGTGATCGTTGATCGCAAGGGATTGTGGAAAGGCGCTCCGGTTAAGATGTTGACCGAGGGCAAGTCGAAGACTGGTGGACGCAATGCGCATGGCCGTATTACGACGCGGCATATTGGCGGCGGTCACAAGCAGACTTACCGTCTTATCGACTTTAAGCGCCGCAAGTTCGACGTTCCGGGTAAGGTTGAGCGGATAGAGTATGATCCCAATCGCACCGCGTTTATCGCCCTAATCAAGTATGAGGATGGTGAGCTGAGCTATATCCTGGCACCGCAACGTCTGAGCGCAGGCGATACGGTGATTGCAGGTGAGAAGGTCGACGTGAAGCCTGGCAATGCAATGCCCTTGTCGAGCATGCCGATCGGCACGATCATCTACAACGTCGAGCTGAAGCCTGGAAAGGGTGGGCAGATCGCGCGCTCCGCAGGTGGGTTCGTTCAGCTTGTAGGACGCGATGCTGGTTGGGCCATCTTGAAGCTGAGCTCGGGCGAAACCCGGCGGGTGCATTCCGATTGCATGGCCAGTGTTGGCGCGGTGTCCAATCCGGACCACGGCAATACGGTTGATTCAAAAGCTGGCCGGACCCGCTGGAAGGGCACACGGCCAACGGTTCGCGGCATCACCATGAACCCGGTCGATCACCCCAACGGTGGCCGCACCAATGGCGGTAAGCACTGGGCGACGCCGTGGGGCAAGCCGACCAAGGGTGCAAGAACCCGCAAGAACAAGACGTCGGACAGGTTTATTGTCCGTAGCCGTCATTTGAAGAAGAAGTAAGCGCGGGTAACCGCGCGACCGTTAAGGAGATAATGTCGTGGCACGTTCAGTCTGGAAGGGTCCGTTTGTCGACGGCTTCCTTCTCAAGAAGGCCGAGAAAGTGCGCGCCTCGGGACGCAACGAGATCATCAAGATCTGGAGCCGGCGCTCGACGATTCTGCCTCAGTTCGTGGGGCTGACGTTTGGCGTTTACAACGGCCGAAAGCACATCCCCGTGAGCGTTTCCGAGGACATGATCGGGCACAAGTTTGGTGAGTTCGCGCCAACGCGCAACTACTCCGGTCATGGCGGCGATAAGAAAGCGAGACGGTGATGGGCAAGAAGAGCCGGGAGCGCGTCCTCCCCGACAACGAGGCAAAGGCCGTTGCTCGCAATTTGCGTGTGTCGCCGCAAAAGCTGGACCTGGTGGCAAGCCTAGTCCGGGGTAAACCAGTTGAGCAGGCGCTTGCCGATCTTGAGTTTTCGCGCAAGCGGATCTCAGGGGACGTGCGCAAGTGTCTGATGAGCGCGGTCGCTAATGCCGAAAACAACCATCAGCTTAGCATCGATCAGCTGGTGGTGGCGGAAGCCTACGTCGGCAAGAACCTGGTAATGAAGCGTTTCCATGCGCGTGGCCGTGGGCGTTCGTCCATGGTCATGAAGCCTTTTTCGCAAATCACCGTGGTGGTGCGCGAAGTCGACGAGGACGAACTTGTGAACGTGCGTAAGCGTGCCAATGGCGGCAAGGTTAGGTCAAAGACCAAGACTGCTCCGCCTGCCGGGACGCAGCCACCCGCTGCCGAAGCGAAGGAGGCCGAGTAATGGGTCATAAAGTCAATCCGGTCGGCCTACGCGTCGGCATCAACCGTACTTGGGATAGCCGCTGGTTCGCGCGAGCGGGCGAGTACGGGCAGCTGTTGCATGAAGATTTGGCGATCCGCAAACACATCATGAAGATGCAGCGTCCGGCGGGCATCTCGAAAGTGGTCATCGAACGCCCACATAAGAAATGCCGAGTGACGGTTCACACGGGCCGACCCGGTGTTCTGATCGGGAAGAAGGGCGCGGATATCGACAAACTGCGCGGTGAATTGTCGAGGCTGACAGATAGTGAAGTGCATCTCAACGTCCTCGAAATCCGCAAGCCAGATATCGATGCGACGTTGATTGCCGAGAATATCGCTCAGCAGCTGGAGCGGCGTGTTGCGTTTCGGCGTGCGATGAAGCGGTCCGTGCAGTCGGCGCTGCGCAGTGGTGCGCAAGGCATTCGCATTAACGTTGCAGGCCGGCTTGGCGGTGCGGAGATCGCACGAACTGAGTGGTACCGTGAGGGTCGCGTTCCGCTGCATACGCTCAGAGCCGATATCGATTTTGGCCGAGCGGAAGCGAAAACGGCTTACGGCATCATCGGTATCAAAGTCTGGGTCTACAAAGGCGAAATCATCGAGCACGACCCGATGGCGTCTGAAAAGCGGGCCTTCGAAGGTGGCGATGGCGGGCGGCAGCGCCGCGATCGCGGTGGTCAAAGTGATACGCCGCGCGAGAGATAATTGCGTTTCGGTGACGCCGTGGAAGGCGAGACCGGACTGTGAAGATCGTGAGGATCTGAAGGATGAAGCAACCGAAGCGAACGAAGTTTCGCAAGCAGTTCAAAGGCCGCATCAAGGATATGGCCAAGGGCGGAACGTCGCTCAACTTCGGCTCGCACGGTCTTAAAGCCGTTGAGCCGGAGCGCATTTCTGCGCGCCAGATCGAAGCCGCCCGTCGTGCGATTACGCGCCATATGAAGCGTGCTGGCCGCGTCTGGATTAGGATTTTTCCGGATTTGCCTGTGACGGCGAAGCCAGCGGAAGTCCGCATGGGTTCGGTAAAGGGTGCGATCGACCGCTGGACTGCGCGGGTCAAGCCTGGACGCATCATGTTCGAGCTTGATGGTGTTGCCGATGGGGTGGCCCGTGAGGCTCTTGAACTTGGCGCGCAGAAGCTGCCGATCAAGACCCGCATTGTGACGCGCATCAGCTAGTGCGGATGTGTCGGGAGAAGAGAATTTAAGGACGTTTTAGAGATGAACGCCGCCGATATTAGAGACAAATCTGTCGACCAGCTCGACGACGAACTCATGAAGCTTAAGAAAGAGCAGTTTAACCTGCGCTTTCAGCAGGCTTCCGGGCAGCTTGAGAATACATCGCGGATGCGCGTTGTGCGTCGGACCATTGCGCGCGTACTGACGATCCGCAAGGAAAAGCAGAAACAAGGCTGATCATGAGCTGGCCCACGGGGGCCGGCCCGTAAAGGAACCGACTTATGCCAAAGCGCATCCTGCAAGGTGTCGTCGTATCGGACAAGAACGACAAAACGATCGTTGTTGAAGTCGAGCGCCGCTACACGCACCCGCTGTTCAAAAAGACTGTGCGTCGTTCGAAGAAGTACCAAGCGCATGACGAAAACAATCGTTGCAAGATCGGTGACCGCGTCCAGATCGTGGAGACGGCGCCGATCTCAAAAAACAAGCGATGGGCGGTGTTGGAGCAGCAGACCGCTTAGGCGAGTTTGCGCGAACACTTCGTGCGCGCTCCAGACAGCGCGATGGGACTTAAAACAACGGGCCGCCTTCAGAGCGGTCGAATAAGGGGTGAGCGCGATGATCCAGATGGAGACGAATCTCGACGTTGCTGACAACTCGGGCGCCCGTCGCGTGCAGTGCATCAAGGTACTGGGCGGCTCCAAGCGCAAGTACGCGACCGTCGGCGACATCATCGTCGTTTCGGTCAAAGAGGCGATCCCGCGCGGCCGCGTAAAAAAGGGCCAGGTGATGAAGGCTGTCGTGGTGCGCACCGCTAAGGGCGTTCGCCGTCCGGATGGTTCGTTGATCCGCTTTGACCGTAACGCGGCGGTGCTGGTCAATCCGCAGGGTGAGCCGATAGGCACGCGAATCTTTGGGCCGGTTACCCGTGAACTGCGTGCCAAGAAGCATATGAAAATTATTTCTTTGGCGCCGGAGGTGCTGTGAACATGGCGTTAGCAAAGATCAAAAAGGGCGATCGAGTCGTCGTCCTCGCCGGCCGTGATAAAGGCAAGCGCGGGGAAGTTATCGAGGTCCGACCGAAAGAGTCGCGGGCGTTGGTGCGCGGGGTCAACATGGTTCGCAGGCATCAGCGCCAGACGGCGAAGGACGAAGGTGGGATCATTTCCAAGGAGGCACCAATTCACGTGTCAAACTTGGCCGTCGAGGATCCGCGCGATGGAAAACCTACGCGGGTGGGTATCAAGACACTCGAGGATGGCAGCCGTGTGCGTGTTGCCAAGCGTTCAGGCGAAGTGATTGCAGAGAAGAGTGCGTAAGAGATGGCCGAGAAACAGCAGCCTCAGGATGGGGCCAAGAAGAAAAAAAAGGACAAGAAGGGCGATGCCGCCACCATGGCGCCGCCGTCTCCGCGTCCGGCTGACTATCAGCCGCGCATGAAGAAGGTTTATTGGGATGGTGTGCGAGAACAGCTCAAGGAGAAGTTCTCCTATGCGAACCCGATGCAGATTCCGAAAATACAGAAGATCGTCATCAACATGGGCGTTGGCGAAGCTGTCGCCGACCGCAAGAAGGTTGAAAATGCGAGTGGGGATCTGGCGAAGATCTCCGGGCAGCGGCCGGTGATTACCAGGGCGCGTAAATCGATCGCCGGGTTTAAGGTCCGCGAAGACATGGCGCTTGGTACCAAGGTGACGCTGCGCGGCGATCGGATGTACGAGTTTCTCGACCGCCTCGTAACGATTGCGATGCCGCGTATCAAGGATTTCCGCGGCCTCAATCCGAAGAGTTTCGATGGTCGCGGTAACTTTGCCGTCGGCATCAAAGAGCACATCGTGTTCCCAGAGATCGATTACGACAAGGTCGATGAAGTTTTGGGAATGGACGTTGTTGTATGCACCTCGGCGGACAACGACGATGAAGCGCGAGAATTGTTGAGGGCCATGAATTTTCCGTTCCGCAACAACTAAGACGCGGCAACCGCAGGTGACATGGTCAGAGAAGTTTTGGGTTTAGAGACCTCGGCGTGAATGATTTGCGGCGCGGGCTTTAGAGGACCTCGGGGCTAATCCCCGAAAGGCCTTTGGAGAAAGTAGAGAATGGCGAAAGTCGGAAAAAAACAGAACAACGAGAAGCGGCGCAAGCTGGCGCAGCAGTATGCGGAGAAGCGCAAGCAGTTGAAGGAGGTGACAAAAGACCTCTCGATGCCACCTGAAGAGCGTTTCGCGGCTCGGCTGAAGCTTGCTGAACTTCCGCGTAATTCGGCACAGGTGCGTGTGCGTAACCGCTGCGAGATTACCGGACGTCCGCGCGGATACTACCGCAAGCTGAGGATGTGCCGGAATATGCTGCGAGAACTGGCGAGCCAAGGTCGTATTCCCGGCGTTGTTAAGTCGAGTTGGTGAAGAAAGGGTAACGTCAGATGTTAGTCAACGATCCACTCGGCGATATGCTCACCCGCATCCGCAACGCGCAACTTCGCCGCCGTCCGAAAGTTTCGACCCCAGCGTCTAAGCTGCGCGGCCGCGTTCTTGATGTGTTGGAGTCGGAAGGCTTCATCCGTGGGTATATGCGCTTCGAACAAAAGGGCGAGCACCCAGAGTTCGAGATCGAGTTGAAATACTTCAACGGCCAGCCGGCGATCAAAGAGATCAAGCGCGTGTCCACGCCGGGCCGCCGGGTCTATTCACCGGTCAAGGAACTGCCAACGGTTGCTAACGGTCTTGGCGTCTCGATCCTGTCGACCCCGCGCGGTGTTATGTCGGATGTGCGGGCCCGAGAGGAGAAAGTTGGCGGCGAGATTCTGTGCAACGTATTCTAATGGTGGGACCCGGCGAAACGGTGCCGGGGCGATGGAACGGTTATGTCACGTATAGGTAAAAGACCTGTCGCGCTGCCATCTGGTGTCACGGTGAAGCTGGAAGGGCAGACAGTGAATATGAAGGGCTCCAAGGGCGAGTTATCGTTCACGGTGCCCGAAGACTGCTCGGTGGAGCAGTCGGCGGATGGCATCGTCATCAAGCCGAATGATGAATCGAAGCAGGCCCAGGCCATGTGGGGCATGTCGCGCACGCAAGTGTCGAACTTGGTCGAAGGGGTGACGAAGGGGTTTTCCAAAACCCTCGAGATCCAGGGCGTTGGTTATCGTGCGGCGATGAAGGGTCAGGACCTGCAGCTCAACCTCGGCTTCAGCCATGAAGTCGTGCATAAGATCCCGAAGGGTGTGAAGATCGCCGTTTCGGGCGCCAAGCAGGAAGTCATCACGGTAAGCGGCATCGATAAACAACTCGTTGGACAAGTTGCGGCGGAGATCCGCAGCTACCGTCCGCCCGAGCCCTACCAGGGCAAAGGTGTGCGGTATCAGGGCGAGTACATCTTCCGTAAGGAAGGCAAGAAGAAATAAGGACAGGCGAGATGGCCTCGGTTACGAAGAATTTTGTCAAACGGCGTGATCGCGTACGTCGGGCTTTGAGGAAGAAGTCGGAAGGGCGCCCGCGATTGTCGGTGCACCGGTCCTCGAAGCATATTTATGCGCAGGTGATCGATGATGTCGGTGGTCAAACGCTGGCCGCAGCCTCGACGCTCGACAAGCAGCTCCGCAGCGACCTTAAAACGGGCGCTGATAAGCACGCCGCGACAGCGGTTGGAAAGCTGTTGGCTGAGCGTGCAACCGTGGCGGGTGTCAAGTCTGTCGTGTTCGATCGCGGCGGATTTCTGTTTCATGGGCGCATCAAAGCGCTGGCCGATGCCGCCCGTGAAGGCGGCTTGGACTTCTAGGATTTGAGAGGAATTAGTTCGTGGCACGATCTCCAGAAGGCGGCCGTCGGGGCCGTGATCGCGAAGAGCGCGATAGCGAGTTTTCCGATAAGCTGGTCCACATCAACCGCGTTGCGAAGGTGGTTAAGGGCGGCAAACGCTTCGGTTTCGCAGCGTTGGTTGTCGTTGGCGACCTAAAGGGTCGCGTCGGTTTCGGTCACGGCAAGGCGCGTGAGGTGCCCGAGGCGATCCGCAAGGCGACTGAAGCGGCTAAGCGCGAGCTGGTCCGGGTACCGCTCCGCGATGGCCGTACGCTGCATCACGATAGTGTCGGTCGGCACGGTGCGGGCCGCGTTGTTCTACGCTCGGCACCTCCGGGGACGGGTATCATCGCAGGTGGTGCGATGCGCGCCGTCTTCGAAATGCTCGGTGTGCACGATGTTGTGGCCAAGTCGCTTGGTTCGACCAACCCTTACAACGTTGTCAGGGCTACGATCGAAGCTCTGAAGGAACAGGAAAACCCGCGTACCATCGCGGCGCGCCGTGGCCTCAAGGTTTCGGATATCGTAGCGCGGCGGCGCGATGCGTCGACCGCTGCGGAAGCGCCGGCCGAGGCGTAAGGTTGCAGATTGGCGCCGGCAGGTCTGCGCCGTAACTAGGGGCTCTGTTGGGTTTGGTGAAGTTGAGACGGTGGTATGGTAATGGCTGATACAACAAATATGACGATCACGGTCCAGCAGATCCGCAGTGCGATCCGCCGACCGGAAGTGCAGACGCAAACGCTGAAGGGATTGGGTTTGAACAAGCTCAACCGGACGCGGACGCTGGAAGATACTCCGGCGGTGCGCGGAATGATCGCGCGTGTCGCACACCTCGTGCGTGTCGTGGAATAGGCCCAGCGGGCGGTTTTAGTCGAACAGAAGAATTCACGTGGGACGCCGAATAGAAGCGGATTGCTTTCGGGGCAATTCATGGGTCCCGGACAGTTGAGGAGCTCGAAGTCGCATGCGGCTTAATGAGATCAAAGACAACCCAGGCGCCAACAAGAAGCGCGTGCGCGTTGGTCGAGGCATTGGATCGGGCTGCGGCAAAACCGGTGGCCGTGGCGTCAAGGGTCAGAATTCCCGTGCTGGCGTAGCCATCGGTGGGTTCGAAGGCGGCCAAATGCCGCTCTACCGGCGCCTGCCGAAGCGCGGCTTTAGTAAGTGGCGCCGTAAGTCTTTCAACGAAGTGAGCTTGTCGCGGCTGCAAGAAGCCGTCGACGCCGGCCGGCTCGATGCCGGACAAGAGATCGACGTTAGCAAGCTGGTCGAAGCGGGTGTGCTGCGGAGGCGGCTTGATGGGGTGCGGGTTCTTGGGGTCGGCGAGTTGAAGACGGCTTTAAAGTTGAAGGTCGATCACGCAACCGGTTCGGCAAGGGACGCCATTGAAAAAGCCGGCGGGTCTGTTTCGATCGTCGAAAAGAAGGTGTTTGAGGCCGACGAGCAAAAGCGTGCTAAATCGGCAGCCAAAAAGGCCGAAAAAGAGAAGAAGTAGGACAACTTCTCGGCACCTGGGTTGGAACCCAGGGAAGGTCGAGAGATGTCTTAGTACGGCATGATGGCCACCTATTTAACGGCGCCTGGGAGCTTCGCATCCTTGGCGCCGAAACCACATTGGCCAACGCAGCGCTGATCGAACCGGGTAACTCCGAGGAAACATCGGCGCCTCTTGAGGGTCGGGAGACAGAACGTCATGGTATCCGCTGCCGAGCAGCTCGCCCAGAACATCAATTTCTCTGCATTCAGTAAGGCTGAGGATCTGCAACGGCGTATCTGGTTCACTCTGGGTGCGCTTGTTGTTTATCGTTTCGGAACGTTCATTCCGATCCCGGGGATCAATCCCCAAGCTTTCGCGGAAACCTTCGAGCGTTCGTCGCAGGGCATCCTCGGGATGTTCAATATGTTCGCGGGTGGTGCGGTGGAGCGCATGGCGATCTTCGCGCTGAACATCATGCCCTACATCTCCGCTTCTATCATCATGCAGTTGATGACGAGCGTGAACAAACAGCTCGAGCAGCTAAAGAAGGAGGGGGAGCAGGGCCGCAAGACAATCAACCAGTATACGCGCTATCTGACGGTGCTTCTGGCTACGTTTCAGGCATATGGGATTTCGATTGGGCTTGAGGGAATGCAGACCCAGTCTGGCGCGGTCGTGATGGACCCGGGCTGGTTTTTCCGGGCGTCGACCGTGATCATCCTGGTTGGCGGGACCGTGTTCTTGATGTGGCTTGGCGAACAGGTTACGCAGCGAGGTATCGGCAACGGAATTTCACTGATCATCTTTGCAGGTATCGTCGCGGGAATGCCGTCGGCGATTGCCGGGCTTTTCCAACTGTCCTACGAGGGTTCGATCCCGGTCGTAATCGCGTTTGGCGTCCTCGCTTTGATGGCCGTGGTGGTGCTGTGTATCGTCTTCATGGAGCGTGCCCAGCGGCGATTATTGATCCAGTACCCGAAGCGGCAAGTTGGTAATCAGATGATGCAAGGCAATGCATCGCATCTGCCGCTGAAGTTGAACTCCGCCGGTGTGATCCCGCCGATCTTTGCCTCGTCCTTGTTGCTGCTGCCAACAACAGCTGCACAGTTTACGGCAACCCCGGATGCCGAGGGTGGCTCACAATGGCTGAACTACATGGTGGCGTTGCTTGGTTATGGGCAGCCGCTGCATATGGCGATCTACGCCGCGCTCATTATCTTCTTTGCGTTCTTCTATACGGCAGTGGTGTTCAACCCGCAGGAAACCGCCGACAATCTGCGTAAGTACGGTGGCTATATCCCAGGGATCCGTCCGGGCGCCAAAACCGCCGAATACATCGACTATGTGCTGACACGCATTACTGTCGTAGGCGCGTTATACCTGGCAGCTGTCTGTCTATTGCCGGAGCTGATGATCGCCAATACTCCGGTGCCGCAGACTTTCGCAGCCGTTCTCGGTGGCACCTCGCTGCTGATCGCCGTTAGCGTCACTATGGATACGGTTGCGCAGGTCCAAAGCCACCTGTTGGCGCATCAATACGAAGGGCTGATCAAAAAAGCCCAACTCAAGGGAGCCACGCCAACGTCGCGGAGGGGAAGACGCCGATGAATTTAATCTTGCTAGGGCCGCCAGGCGCGGGCAAAGGAACGCAGGCTGAGCAGATTTCAGCCAAGCATGGCATCGTACAGCTCTCGACAGGTGAGATGCTACGTGCGGCGGTTAAGGCAGGAACAGAAGTCGGCCTGAAAGCTAAGGTGATCATCGAATCGGGTGGGCTTGTCTCAGACGAGATCGTTGTCGGCATCATTTCTGAGCGGATCGATCAGCCAGATTGTGCCAAGGGGTTCATTCTGGACGGCTTCCCAAGGACGCTACCGCAGGCCGCTGCGCTTGAAACACTGCTCGGCACGAAAGGCAAAACGCTTGACGCCGTTATCGAGATCAAGGTCGACGACGAGGCGTTGGTGGAGAGGATCACAGGGCGGTTTTCGTGCGCGGACTGCGGAACCGGCTACCATGATAAATACAAGATGCCGGCTGTAGAGGGCGTTTGCGATAAGTGCGGAAGCACTCAGTTTTCGCGGCGTGCTGATGATAACGAAGAGACGGTTCGCAACCGGCTGATGGCCTATTATCGTGAGACCGCACCCCTGATAGGCTACTATTTCGCTAAAGATCGTCTGAAGAGCGTTGATGGAATGGCAGATATCGACGAAGTGGCACGGCAGATCAATGCAATCCTTGGTTGAGTTTGCGCCCGTTACTCGCAGGTGCTTCCAGCATTGACGACAGACCGTGCCGCGTATAGAAGACTAAGATTTTCGGATCCAGAGAGCTCGTGCAGGTTCGCAGGGATGACCGCTGCGGACAGTCTGGCTTTTGTGACAATAAACCAAACCTGCACGGCACCGCGCGTTTTAGGGCGGGCGCTGTGCGTTCTTATTCGGACTTAAGTACCAGGAGAACGACACGTGGCCCGCATTGCTGGCGTGAACATCCCAACTCAAAAACGCGTTCCGATTGCGCTGCAGTACATCCATGGAATCGGAACGAAGTTTGCCCATGATATCTGCTCAAAAGTGGGCATCCCTCCCGAACGTCGCGTCAATCAGTTGACCGATGCCGAGGTGTTGCAGATCCGCGAAGCGATCGACCGCGACTATAGCGTTGAGGGCGACCTTCGCCGCGACACGGCGATGAATATCAAGCGGCTTATGGATTTGGGCTGCTATCGGGGTTTGCGCCATCGCCGCGGTCTTCCGGTGCATGGGCAGCGCACACACACCAACGCGCGCACCCGCAAAGGCAAAGCGAAGCCAATCGCAGGCAAGAAGAAATAATCGGCCGCAGATTAGCGGTGGCTCCGGGTTTCCGGAGCGGTCCGCCGGTGCACCCAGGACAAGGCCGGTATCAGTGCAGATGAGAGAGTGACGAATTAGATGGCCAAAGAACAGCAGCGGGGCAAAGTTCGCCGCCGCGAGAAGAAGAACATCTCCTCGGGCGTGGCTCACGTCAACGCCAGCTTCAACAACACCATGATCACGATTACCGATGCACAAGGCAACACTATCTCGTGGTCTTCGGCTGGTATGATGGGCTTCAAAGGTTCGCGGAAATCCACTCCGTTCGCGGCGCAGATGGCGGCTGAGGATGCCGGGCGAAAGGCTCAGGATCACGGCATGAAGGTGCTTGAAGTGGAAGTGACCGGGCCTGGTTCGGGCCGTGAATCCGCACTGCGCGCACTGCAGTCGCTTGGGCTGCAAATCACTTCGATCCGGGACGTTACGCCGATCCCGCACAATGGTTGCCGTCCGCGCAAACGCCGCCGCGTTTAAGAGCGGATCGGCGCTCAATTGCGCTCGCGGTTGTTGTCCGCAGCGGCGCGCCAGTGGGCGCTTTACTACCCGGGACGAACCCGACAATTGATACCCAATTGTGGTTTGCGCGCCAGCTGCGGCGTCGCCCACGAGCAAAGAACGAGGTTACCACCCGTGTCGATGACAACGATCATGCAAAAAAATTGGCAGGACCTGATCAAGCCAGCCAAGCTTGAAATCGAGCCCGGTCGCGATAGCTCTCGGACCGCGACGATGGTGGCCGAGCCACTGGAACGCGGCTTCGGTATGACGCTCGGTAATGTATTACGCCGGGTTTTGCTGTCGTCGCTGCAGGGGGCTGCGATCAAGACGGTGCAAATCGATGGAGTGCAGCACGAGTTCTATTCGGTTGCCGGTGTGCGGGAAGATGTTACGCACGTCGTTCTCAACCTGAAAGAGGTGGCGCTGCGGCTGCATTCGGAAGGCCCGAAGCGGATGGTGCTGCGCAAGGAGGGACCGGGCCCGGTTCTGGCCGGCGACATCGAGACGGGATCGGAAGTTGACATCCTGAATCCTGAGCATGTGATCTGTCACCTCGACCAGGGTGCCAGCATCCGCATGGAGCTGACGGCGGATCTCGGCAAGGGTTATGTGCTCGCCGATCGCAACCGCCCGGACGACGCGCCAATCGGCTTGATCCCTATCGATAGCCTCTACAGCCCCGTGAAAAAGGTGTCCTACAAGGTCGAGCACACCCGCGAGGGACAGGATCTCGACAAGGACAAACTGACCATTCAGATCGAGACCGATGGCTCGATTACGCCGGAAGACGCGGTCGCGCTTGCCGCGCGTATTCTTCAGGATCAGCTTTCGGTGTTCATCAACTTCGAAGAGCCCAAGAAGCAGGAAGAAGAGCCGCGCCATCCGGAGCTGTCGTTCAATGCCGCGTTGCTCAAGAAAGTCGACGAACTGGAACTGTCGGTGCGTTCGGCCAACTGCTTGAAGAACGATAACATCGTATACATTGGCGACCTCATTCAGAAGTCGGAAGCCGAAATGCTGCGGACGCCGAACTTTGGGCGTAAGTCGCTGAATGAAATCAAGGAAGTTCTGGCCGCCATGGGTTTGCACCTTGGCATGGAAGTACCGAACTGGCCGCCCGACAACATCGAGGAACTGGCCAAGCGGTTCGAAGATCAGTACTGAGAAGGCGAAATGTCGGGGGTAAAGGTTGCGGCGTCAGAGATGCCGCGGGACCTGAACCCTCACTAGCAACGAGGCGAGGCCGAAGAACCTCCCCGTCAAACAACCGAAGAGAAGGTTAGACACGATGCGACATAAGAAATTCGGCCGGCGCTTCTCGCGCGATTCCGGTCACCGCCAGGCGATGTTTTCGAATATGGCGGCGTCTCTCATCCGCCACGAGCAGATTGTCACGACATTGCCGAAGGCGAAGGACCTGAAACGGGTCGTCGACAAATACATCACGCTGGCCAAACGCGGTGATCTGAACTCCCGGCGGCTTGCGGCTGCACGACTTCGCGATGAGGACATGGTCAAGAAGCTGTTCGATGTGCTGGCCGACCGCTATCGCGATCGCAACGGCGGCTATACGCGGGTTTTGAAGGCTGGATTCCGTTATGGTGACAACGCTCCACGCGCCGTTATCGAGCTCGTCGATCGGGATGAAAGCGTGAAGGGCAAGGAAGACCGCGATCGGCACGAGTCGGAGTTGGCGGAGGAGGCCGAGCAGGCTGCACCTCCACCCGGCCTCTAGGCGGCATAAAAGACTTTCACTGGGCTTTATGCTTGTGGACGGCTCCGGCGATTGGCTGCTGGGGCCGTTTTTATTTCTTGTGTAATACCAACGTGAAAAGACTGTCATGTTACCGGCATGCATTTGCCACACTGGCCTATTCCACTATCTAATCGGTGGACTCTCAATCGACGGGCGTTGGAATCATGCAACGAATGAACTGGCAAGGGGCGAAAACAGCCGTCATCAGCGTCTTGGGGCTGGCCGTTATGGCGGGCGTGGGATTGTGGGGTACTGGCGAGCCAGCGGATGCGCAACAACGGGTTCCGCCGCCGTCTCGAGAAGCTGTACAGTATTCGTTCGCACCGATCGTACGGTTGGCAGCGCCAGCCGTCGTTAATGTATACGTCTCCTCGCGGGTCCGGCGATCCCGCTCGGCATTTGCCGATGACTTCTTCGGCCGTTTCTTTGGCGATGATTTCGACCTTGGCATGCCGCGGGAGCGGGTGCAGTCGTCACTGGGATCGGGCGTGATCGTCAGC
>DAOUZE010000401.1 GCA_030665765.1 Filomicrobium sp. | reverse complement strand
AATCTGGCGCACGATGTCCGCTTTGGGTCATAAGCAGACATTCTGCTAGCGCGAGGTTGGACGGGATTATTAGCTTTGCTCGAAAACCGCGCATCATCATAATTGCGGCTACCGACCGATGAATGAACGGCGGCAATGATTTGGGCGAACATTTGATGGCCAAGATGAAGGACGGTAGCTGGCAGCTCCGCGAGCACGAGCAGGTCATAAGAGGCAACGAAGCTCTTTTCGGCCAAAAGCATTTGCTCGTCGCCATGACACGGATGCGCAGTGAAGCGCTGATACTGCCAGACACGCTGGATTATCTCTCCGGCTTCGCTGATGCGATTATTGCTTATGACGACGCTAGTACCGACCAGACGGTCGAAATCCTGCGCAGTCACCCAAGGGTTGCTCTTATCGTCGTCAATGAGGCTTGGGAGGAGAATGTTGATGCGCGCAAGCGCGCAGAGGCCCGCCATCGAGGCCTCCTCCTTTATATGGCACGGTCCGAGCTGCCCCATGAATGGATGTTCTGCTTCGATCCGGACGAACGCGTCGTCGGCGACGTCCGAGGGCTCGTGCAGTCTCCAAAGTCAAATCGTTGCAGTGCCGTGCGCATCCGGCTATTCGACGCCTACATGACAAAAGAGGATCATGCGCCTTACACGTCGGACCAAAGGCTATTGCACTTCCGGCGCTACTTTGGTCCCGAACAGCGCGACATACTCATGCTTTGGCGCAACCGACCAGAGGTTCTATTCGTTGAAGGCAAGGGACGCACACCGCAGGGAACTGGTCACGTTGAGACGGAGCTCTACTGTCAGCATTACGGGAAGTCTTTGTCTGTAACCCATTGGGAAGAGACGTGCGACTACTACATTCGACACTTTCCTTTCGAGACCTATGGCAAGAAATGGCAAGGTCGGAAGGGCAAGGCGATCCATTCGGAGTCAGATTTCAAGCACCCACTCTATGAATGGGGAGACGGCCTCTTTGCCAACGCTGTGTCTATCTGAGTCCTAATGATCACGCGATTTCGCCGACCCACTTATTCTTTGCGCCTGAAAGCAGACGTGCGCAGCGTCAGGATTAATGTCCGTTATGTGCTGAAATCGAAGGCCAGCAGCCTAATCGCTCCATGGCCTGAGCAAGAGGTCGAGGTCCTCGACCTTTGTCGTGTCATCGTAGATGCCCGTGCCCACCCCACATCCAACACCTCTCAATCCTCCGCACTAATGCACCCCAGCGACAATCACCAAACGGTAAGCCTGGCATGCGGCATTACGCGCACCGCTCCGCCTTACTATAGCAATTGTTTAGATGTAACGGATGCGGAGGGATAAACACTTTGCGCGGAACGGGCGGCAACATCCATGCCTTTTTTTTACACATCAGGTTTGCGGCATTCGCTTGCCGTGCTGCTTGTTACAGTGGCACTTTGTTCGAGCGGGCACGCGAACACGCCAAGCAACGCTGCGTGCAAAGATGTCGATTATAACAAGATGATCCTTGAGATCATTGCTGGCCTTCCCACAGGCGGGGGCTACGACGTCAGAGCAAGCCGCGTTGCGCTGCCGGTCGTAAGTGTGCACCAGCTCGGTGCCCGCTTAGGCATGCATGTTCGCGATGGTCACCCGTCCCATTGCACAAGCGCGACCTACGCCCTCTACACGCATCTGGCGGCCCGCTTGCACAACAGCGGACAGATTAACTTTAGCGTCGACCAAATTCGCTCCCTTCAAGCCGTCAAAACCAAGCCGGACGGAACGTCGACGTTCGATGGCCAAGGTCCGTTTGGGATCTTCAATGCCAACGGCGCGGGGACCGCGGCCTTTTTGAAACATACGGGCACGGGCATCAGTTTTCGCGACGATGAGCTGTTGCATGCGCGTCCGGGCGATTTCTTGAAAATTTTCTGGAACGAGAACGTCGGGATTAAGACCTACAAGAACGGTGGCGTTAATCGGCGCAAATCCGAGCGCGGCCACCAGGTTGTGTTCACCAGCCGCAAGACGATCGCGGGCACTGACATGATCTGTTTTTGGGGAAGTCAGAAACAAGGTAAGACGAAGCGCGGGAAGCGACGTGAGGTTCGCTACTTCGCAGCCCAAACCGGCGGCAAGGTTCACAACGGATATGGCGAGGTTTGTCGGCCGCGCGGCGACATCAAGCACATGATTTTTTCGCGCATCGTCTGCATGGAAAATCTGGCGTCCGGGCTTGAGGTCATGCGCGTGAAAGCAGACGTGGGGGGCAAACCCCGCGTTGCGACGCCGTCCGAATTTGTGGATGAGTTCCTGCTGTCGATCCAATCGCAGCCGTCCGATCACGACACGTTGGATCGCCTGTACGATATTCGGCCGGCACACCAAGTCTTTGCGAAAAACTAGCCCGGGCGAAGACGGTGGGGCAATTGCATTCCTCGGCGTCCGCAATACCGGGCAACTAGTTCGACGTCAGCCCGCTTCGGCCCTCGCGCGCAAGGCAGCTCAGCAGCACCTAAAACGTCATCCCCCAAGTGTCGAAACAGCGGGTGGCGCGCAGATGCGCCTTGGTGTCGGTTTCGCCGAAAAACACCTGCGCTAAGAGGGGTGCGAGTGTGAGGGTGATCATAAATTCGAGCCGTGCGGCGATGGCTGCGGCATGGGCGGAGCGTGGGCTTAATCTGTTGGAGCGGTGGTGTTGTCACGGTAACGCGCCTGCTCAGTTGAAGTCGTATGCTATCAACGTCCGATTAGCAGTTCTTCCTGTCGTCGCCATCGCTTCCCTCTGAGCCTGCTCGATGTCGAGGAAATGTTGTCCCAACGCGGCATCGATGTCTCGCATGAAACGGTCCGCCGCTGGTCGTTTAAGTTTGGCGTGGCCTATCCTAGAAAACTCAGACGCTCGCACCAACGTGCTGGCGGCACCATTTTCTCGCGGCCCCTATCGGGCCGCCGCTTGTTGATATCAAATTACGATTGATCGGCATCAATCGAATCCGCTTCACGTGGCATTAAAATTATTATCCGCGCACACGAGATTGCCCCCCGTTACTCGATGCCAGCGCGGGTTAACCGGTGAGCCCCCCCCCTTAGTAGACGTGCGGCGATCAGGATTGTGACCAGCCCCCATCGAGTGGTCCGGTATGAATGTTAGTTCATGCTCTGCTGAACTTGACCCTGTTCTTGGACCATTCGGAGGTAGAATTTTCCGGCTCTATCGCTCATGGCGGGCTCGTTGCCGGTGAGCGACCCAGCAGCGCTGACGGGGTTTGGTACCCAAGTGCGCTGTGTGGTCGGACGTCATTA
>DAOUZE010000198.1 GCA_030665765.1 Filomicrobium sp. | reverse complement strand
GTGATTTGGCTGCTTCTCAACGCCGTTACCGCGTTTGGTATCCCAGGAATTAGCTCAGGTGGTGAAGTAGCATGGGAGGCCCATTTGGGTGGCTATTTGGCTGGGCTCCTGTGTTTCGGCTTCTTTGATCATCCGCCCCAGAGCCGATTTGAGCCGCGTATTGTACACTGACGCTTGCCATTTGCGCCATTCTGCCGCAGCATTTGCATCAGAGCTCGGAGGGTCGCTACCGCGGCTGGCTTGGCGCGGATACAACACATACACCGGGCGCTGCTTCGGCTGGGCAGCCATCGCTGACGAACCGGAATTCCTGGAGGTCAAAGTTATGAACGTCGCAACAGTGCTGAAGGCTAAGGGGCGTGCTGTCGCAACAGCCCATACCGAGACTAAACTGAAGGACATCGCCATCCAGCTTGCCCAAAAAAAAATTGGTGCAATCGTCGTTGTCGACGACCGTGACGAGGTTGTTGGCATCGTATCGGAACGCGACCTTGTCCGGGCGATAGCAAGCGGCGATCATGAGATTTTACAAACACCTGTGACTGATTTCATGACCCGTGATGTGATCACTTGCGGTGAGGACCGCACAATTGACGAAATGATGGAACTCATGACTAAAGGCCGCTTCCGTCACGTTCCGGTCGTCAACAACGGCAACTTGGTCGGAATCGTGTCCATTGGTGACGTAGTCAAAAATCACATTGCCGAAGTGGAGATGGAAGTCTCGGCGATGCGCGACTACCTATCAACAGGCTAGGCGCAGCAAGAACGGAGAGATGCTATAGACTGGCTTCAGTTTGAAGCCGGCCTATTTTTTGTCGAACAGCGATCTCCTGCTGGATCGTCTCTATTTCCCGCTCCACTGCCCGCCGCCCGTGATCGATTAGCTCTGAAGCCCGATGGAAATCGAATAAGTTGATCCCGTGCAAGCGCGGGCTGATCATCGCATCTGGCGGATCACCCGCGAGCCGTGAACGGGCAATGCGGTCCTGCACGATGTTGAAAGCCTCAACCATCACCGTTGATATTCCGGGAACATTTTCCCCGCGGCCAAACAGCTGACGCTGCAATAGCCGCCGCGCGTTAAATCCTGCCTTTTCGTCGGTGCCCGGCGCTTCACCGACATACCCGCCACTATCGATCTCCGTCTCAAAATCTATCTGCGGCGCCAGTGTACCCCGCGACGACAAATCGAAATTGAGATTGACCGCGATGACATAACGCGCGCCCATGGCCCGGCATACCGAAATTGGCACTGGATTCACCAGCGCCCCATCAAACAGCCATCGACCTTTGATTTTGACCGGCTTGAAAATCCCGGGCAGCGCGTATGAGGCACGAATCGCGTTCGCCAGTCGACCCTTTGTCAGCCAGATTTCATGACCAGTTCCGATCTCGGTAGCCACTGCGGTGAAGCCAATATCGAGATCTTCGATCCGCTGCCCGCCAACAGTCGCGATCAGACGCTCGGTAAGCCTACCACCCGTGATCAAACCCGTTCCGGCGAGATTGAAATCAAGAAAACCCCACACGCGCCGCACTGTAAGTTCCCGAGCGAAAGCTTCGATATCATCAAGATGGCCTGCTGCGTAGCAGCCGCCGACAACCGCGCCGATCGATGTTCCAGCGATCACATGCGGCCGAATACCAGCTTCATGTAAGGCCTGGAGAACCCCGATATGCGACCACCCGCGAGCGGCACCACCACCAAGCGCCAACCCAATTTTCAAATGATCCATCGGAGACCCCCCACCGCAGCTCCAATCGACGACTGGCAATTCCGACTCGAATATCGTGCGATATGTTAACACGCCAAGAAACTGGCGCTGGGTTAAGCGACGTTTTCAAGATCCAGATCCAAACATCGCGCGGTTCCTGCGGGGTTTTAGCCACGGCCCGGAAGGCTATTAGCGCCTCAGTCGCGCTTCCCGCCGTAGACTTCCGTAGGTGAAAACGCCTTATCCAGAACGATCTCAGTCAGTGATGCGCCCGCGCCATCCGGTCCATCGAAGCGAACCTCACGGTAAAAACAGGTCATACGGCCTGTGTGACAGGCCGCCCCATGCCCGCCAATTCCAACCTTGAGCCAAACAACGTCCTGATCACAGTCGGTCCGCAGGCTCTCAACTTTAAGAACGTTGCCGCTATCTTCACCTTTTTTCCACAACTTGCCCCGCGACCGGCTGTAAAAATGGGCTTCTCGGGTTTCTATTGTTGCTGAGAGTGCTTCTGCGTTCATGAACGCGAACATTAGAACGTCACCAGTACCAGAGTCGGTGACAATCGCTGGAATCAAACCGTCAGCATCAAAACGAGGCGTGAATTCCTCCCCCTCTTCGAGCTCGACTTTCGAGCCCGGCTGCGGGAAGACGCCACTCTTTCTGGGCATCATTGAGCCTTTACGACCATATAGGTTGCGCCACGATTGAAGCATGCACCAAAAGACACTAGCTCGCGCACGCCTACTGATAGACTATATATAGAAGAACTGGGCCTGAACACGTTGCCCAATGCCAGACAGTCAAGGCAAGTTGCGTATGACCGACCTCGACGAGATCTACTCGAACCGCATTTTGGCACTGGCGGCAGCCATTCCCCGTTGCAAACGCCTCACAGATCCGGACGCGAGCGCCACCGCGCATTCGAAATTGTGCGGATCGACCGTCAGCGTCGATTTGAAAATGCGTGATGGCGTCGTCATCGATTATGGACAATCGGTCAAAGCCTGCCTGCTTGGTCAAGCCGCCGCCTCGGTCGTCGGCCGCGAGATTGTCGGCACTGATCAAGCTGAGATGCGCCAGGTGGCCGCCACGGTACGGACTATGCTCAAGGAAAACGGATCGCCACCAAACGGGCGCTGGTCCGATCTTGCGGTTCTCGAACCGGTCCGCGATTACAAGGCCCGGCATCCATCGACCCTACTCGTATTCGAGGCCGTCCTTCATGCGATCGATCAGATTGCAGGTCCCAGACCAAGCGTTGGAGCGGGCTCGGGCACCACCGACACCGATACCCAAGACACGAACGCCACAACGGAGCAACCCGCTTGAAGTTTGCCGGCAACCTTCTAAAACTGCCGATACACTTGTACCGCTGGACGCTCAAACCCTACGTCGGTTGGAACTGCCGTCACCTGCCGACTTGTTCCGAATATGCGCTACAGTCGATTGACCGTAACGGACCATGGCGCGGCTTCTGGCTCACGATTTCCCGTCTGTCGCGCTGTCACCCTTGGGGGTCGGCCGGGTATGACCCAGTCCCCGACATTAATGCAGATCAGCACCTTTTACGGCCCTGGCGTTACGGCCGCTGGACGGGCAGCCATATCCAGCGTCAATGGACCGAGACTGATCCGAAATAACACGCCCAAGACTTGACAGCGACCACCCTGCTGTGAGCAAACCCGCTCGCAGATTGAGCGCCCGCTCCGGAGCGCTCCGATAACCCGTCTTACCTGCGCGGTATGCAGTGATTGAGAGGAGGGCCGACAATGGCTGAAGTCAATCTCCGTTTCCCCGATGGCGCTATACGGCCGGTTGAAAAGGGCACGACCGGCAAGGACCTCGCCGCCAGCATTTCCAAGTCGCTCGCCAAGAAGGCGGTTGCGATGATGCTCGATGGCGAACTCGTCGATCTGGCCGATCCGATCCAGGCCGATGCGGATATCCGCATCCTAACCCGTTCCGACGCCGAAGCGCTGGAACTGATCCGTCATGACTGCGCACACGTGATGGCCGAGGCCGTCCAGGACCTGTGGCCTGGAACCCAGGTCACCATCGGCCCGGTTATCGACAACGGCTTCTATTACGACTTCGCAAAGCAAGAGCCCTTCCAGCCCGACGATCTCCCCAAGATCGAAGTAAAGATGCACGAGATCATCGCCCGCAACGCCCCCTTCACCAAGGAGGTCTGGTCGCGCGATGAGACCAAGCGGCATTTTTCAGAGGCTGGCGAAGATTACAAAGTCGAACTGGTCGACGCGATCCCTTCTGGAGAAGACCTCAAGATCTACAAGCAAGGCGATTGGCTCGATCTGTGCCGCGGCCCGCATATGACGCAGACCGGCCACATCGGCAAAGCCTTCAAGCTGATGAGCATCGCCGGCGCATACTGGCGTGGTGATTCCAGTAACCCAATGCTGCAGCGGATCTACGGTACCGCCTGGGCCCAAGACGCCGACTTGAAGGACTATCTCCACCGGATCGAGGAGGCCGAAAAGCGCGACCACCGCAAACTCGGCCGCGAGATGAATCTGTTTCATTTTCAGGAGGAGGCCCCCGGTTCTGTCTTCTGGCATGCCAAGGGCTGGACACTGTTCCAAGCGCTCATTGCGTATATGCGCCGACGCCAGCAGGAGGCAGGCTATGTCGAGGTGAACTCACCCGACATGATGGAAAAGCATTTCTGGGAAACCTCAGGACACTGGGAGAACTACGGTGAGAACATGTTTACCACCGTACTCCCCGACGAACGCGTCTTCTGCTGCAAACCAATGAACTGTCCCGGTCATGTGCAGATCTATAAGCACGGGCTGAAGAGCTACCGCGATCTACCCGTGCGCATCGCCGAGTTCGGCAAGGTTCACCGCTATGAGCCCTCGGGCGCCTTGCACGGGCTCTTGCGCGTTCGCCACTTTACCCAGGACGACGCTCACGTCTTCCTTACCGAGGACCAGCTCGAGGCAGAATGCTTGACCATTAACGACTTGATGCTGTCGATCTATGAGGACTTCGGCTTCTCCGAGATTGTTGTGAAGCTCTCAACTCGCCCTGAAAAACGCATCGGCGAAGACGCTTTGTGGGACCGCGCTGAAACCGTCATGGGTGATGTCCTGAAGCGCATCAAAGCTGACGGCGGGGGCCGCATCAAAACCGAGATCTTTCCCGGCGAAGGCGCCTTCTACGGTCCGAAATTCGAATACGTCCTGCGCGATGCCATTGGCCGCGACTGGCAGTGCGGAACCACCCAGGTCGATTTCAATCTGCCCGGACGCCTCGGCGCTATTTACATCGACCAGAATTCCGACAAGCAGACACCAGTGATGATCCACCGCGCAATGTTCGGATCGCTTGAGCGCTTCACCGGAATCCTGATCGAAAACTTTGCCGGCCACTTTCCCCTGTGGCTTTCACCGGTACAGGCCGTCGTCGCGACCATCGTCTCCGACGCCAACAACTATGCCCGCGAAGTTCACGCCAGGCTCATCGCGGCTGGCCTGCGCGCGGACACCGATCTGCGAAACGAGAAGATCAACTTCAAGGTCCGCGAACACTCGTTGCAGAAGGTGCCGGTGCTGTTGGTAGCTGGCAAACGCGAGGCCGAAGAAGGCACCGTCTCGATCCGCCGTCTCGGTTCGCAAAAGCAGGAAGTCATGTCGCTCGACGACGCGCTAATGATGCTCACCGATGACGCCGTCCCGCCGGATATCCGGCGAGCACAAGCAGCCTTGAAGGAGCCGGCGGAGTAGAGACCGACTGTCGCCGTCATCCCCAGCTTAAGCTGTAGTTTGGCTGGTCGGACGACGGTGAACTTCCTCGTGGCTATTGCGGCATATCCACCATCTCGCCGCAATCGTCAGGGCTCTACAACTGGGACGACTCCGCAACCAAAGCCCGAGAGAACGAGGATATGTCCCAAGAAAGCCAGGCACAACGGCACCACCAGGAATTCGTGCGCAAGCAGCACGAGCGCCAGATATCGCAGGCGACAATCAACGCAAACGCCGCTGCCGCCGAATTGATCGCCGAAAAAATCACGGCCAAACTGGCCGAGCAAAACGACATCATCTATCGCATAGGACAGCGCCAGGGTCGCACAACCGCGATCGCCTATTTCTCACTCTTAATCGCGGCCGCCGCCGCTTTAGGTCAACTGTTCGGCCCTATCTGGGATTGGCCCGCACTGAGCGCGCTTCTTTGATAGCCAGTCGTAATCAACGCACATGCGACTGATACAACTCGAAGGCCCATCCCATGAAACTCTATTGGTGTGAAAAATCCCGCGCCTTCCGCATCGCCTGGATGATGGAGGAACTTGGGCTTCCCTATGAACGCATCCGTGTCGACATCCGGGATAATGATTCCGAGCCCAACGCCGATTTTCTCGCCGCTTCGCCCCTCGGCAAGGTGCCAGCCCTCGTCGATGGCGAAACCAAGCTGTGGGATTCTGGCGCCATCTGCCTCCACCTCGCCGACACCTACCCCGAAGCTGGTCTTGGTGTAGCACCGGGCGACGCAAGCCGCGGAGCCTTCCTGCAATGGATCATGTTCACAAACGCCGTCATCGAACCCGCCATGGTCGAGAAGTTTGCTGGCCTAGAAGTCCAGCCCCTCCGTTATGGCCATGGCAGTTTCGATCAGATGATAGAAACTCTCGAAAACGGGATCAGTGCCGGCCCCTGGACAATGGGCGAGCGCTTCACAAGCGCCGATGTTCTGCTAGGCTCCAGCACGCATTTCTTGGAGACTTTCGGCGTTCTTCCCGAAGCTTCGCCGCTTAAGGCCTACGCCGAACGCTGCCGGGCTCGCCCCGCATTCCAAGCCGCACAGTCCTTCGACGCCGATAGCTGACACCGACGCAAAGAGCCCATGCAACTCACCAGCCGCCCAGATGAATTTCCAGGCTTCTTTGCAACCGTCTTATGGGTTGGTGTTGGAGTGTTTTTGTTTTGGACTACCCCAGGGGCGGCCTTCTTGTCGTGGCAGGCGTTCGTCTACTTCGTCATCGGCACGGCTGCTATCGGGTTGTTCTTCGGCCTCGTCGGCAT
>DAOUZE010000259.1 GCA_030665765.1 Filomicrobium sp. | reverse complement strand
CTTCAGGGACTTCGCGTGGAGCTGGAATATGTCGACTGGCAGGTCTTCGACCAAGATTTCCCGAGCGATAGCCTCACCGAGTTCCGGGCGATCGTGAACTACTCAGTGCCGCTTCTATAGGGAAAGAACCGAGGTTGGCTGGGGGACTAGGATTCGAACCTAGACTGGCGGAGTCAGAGTCCGCTGTCCTACCATTAGACGATCCCCCACCATTTCCCGTTTAAAATCAACGAGATGGGTTTTCCAAGATTGGCATAGTTTTCCAATCATCGTTCCCGACCTGTTCGTTCTAGCCGCAGCACCGCCGCCTTGGCAAGTTGCCGCTGATTGGCAAACCGGAGATAGCGCCTCACCATCGCCTGGGACATTCCAGTGATGGATTCAATGTCGGCATCGTCACAGCCAGCTTCACGCAGGTTCGCGCAGCTGGAGGCTCGCAAGCCTTGGAAGGTGTAGCCTTCGCGTCTGATGCGGCCCGCCGGCGTCCCATTCATAAACCGTGTCCAGGCGGCATCGAAGCGCCCGGCATCCGAAGGACCGGTATGTAAATTCCACACCCTTCAGGGTGCCGCATGCGGCGACACTGGCACTATCGAATTCTTTGTTGTTGGCACTTTTTCAGTATCAACCGCCGACCTAGTCTCAGTCGCTCATCCATACGCTGCCGCGACTTGATACGAAGCGCGAGGCTGTTCACACGGTTCGCTGTGTATGCCCCTAACGTCATTGGCAAGGCATCCGAGCATCTAAGTGACGCGCGCGCGCGCCCCTTTGAAGCGTTCTTTCCCAGCATCTCTCCCAACTTGGCCGCCTCTCGAACTGTGCGCCTCTTAGATTGGCACCATGATTGGCACCATGATTGGCACCATCGAATTTGTTTCCCGATGGCACTATCCTTGTTCCAACCCAACTACTACTCTGCCAAAAGCAACTTCGTTCCTTGTGCTTGCCACGCGCTAGCAAACGAGGAAATTCGTAGTTAGGCCAGTTGAAACTGAGGAGATAGCCCATGTCTACCCATTTCAGTGAGACTAGCGTCGTACGCGGGGCCTGCCCCCAAGATTGCCCTGACACATGCGCATTTTTGTATCACGTTGAGGATGGCAAGCTCGTGGAAGTGACTGGCGATCCGGACCATCCAATGACGCGCGGCGGCCTATGCGTAAAGCTCAAGAACTTCGCCGAGCATCACTACAATCCCGATCGCCTTCTATATCCGATGAAGCGGGTTGGGCCTAAGGGATCGGGCAAATTCGAACGGATTTCTTGGGATGACGCTTTGGCCCGCATTAGGTCCGAGTGGACGAAGATTATTGACCAGTATGGCGCGCAGGCCATCATGCCGCATGCCTATTTGGGGCATCAGGGCACCCTCAATGGGTTGACGTCAGGCGACGCTTTTTTCAATCGCCTTGGATCCACCGTCGCCGAGAAGACCTATTGTGAGTCCGGGTCGTCAACCGCGTGGATTATGACGGTCGGTCCGACCGGTGGTCTCGACGTCGAAAGCCTTGCATATTCCAAGTACATCATCGTGTGGGGCATGAACATGCTCAACACGAACTTGCACGCTTGGCCCTTCATCCTCGAGGCGAAGAACAAGGGTGCCAAGATTGTGGTCATTGATCCAGTTCGGACGCGCACAGCCAAGCAGGCTGATTGGCACATTCCGATCAGACCCGGTACGGATGGGGCCTTGGCGCTTGGCATGATCAACGTGATCATCGGTGAGAAACTTGCCGATGACGACTATGTTGCCAAATACACTGTTGGCATTGAGGGGCTCGCAGCCCGAGCCGCCGACTACACGCCGGAAAAAGTCTCGGCGATTACGGGAATTCCAGCTGACGATATACGGACCTTGGCCCGCGAGTATGCCAAGACGCAGCCGACAGCCATCCGCCAAGGCGTTGCCGTCGAACGCAGCCCTGGTGGTGGTGATGCCATCCGCCTGATGACGATACTGCCCGCGTTGACCGGTGCATGGCGGCATGTCGGCGGCGGTGCCGTTGAGATGCCCATCTGGGAATTTCCATTCAACTTCGACTTCATGTGCCGCCCCGATTTCATCAGGCCGGGAACCCGCGTAGTAAACGAACTCGACTTGGGAGCGGCCCTTACGGGAGAGATGGAACTCGACCCGCCGATCAAGTCGCTCTTCGTCTATAACTCCAACCCAGTGTCTCAGGCGCCAAACGCAGGCCAGATCGTCAAAGGGTTGATGCGCGAAGACCTGTTCACGGTGACGAGTGAGCTGTTCATCACCGACACGGCAAAGTACTCCGACATCATTCTGCCTGCCACGATGCAGGCAGAGCAGTATGATCTCATGGTGACATGGGGCCATCTGTACGTGATGCTCAACCAGCCGGCCATCGAAGCGCCTGGTGAGTGCATCCCGAACGTGGAGCTGTTCTGCAGACTCGCCAAGACCATGGGCTTCGAGGATGAGCACTTCTCTCTGAGCGAAGACGAGATGCTCATGGGTAGCTACGACTGGAATTCGCCGGCGATGGAAGGCATTACCCTGGATAAGCTCAAGGAACGCGGATGGATGCGGCTGAACGTTGGGATTCCTAGCGAGCGTGCCCCGCATGCCGAGGGCAACTTCAAGACGCCATCAGGAAAATGCGAGTTCGCGGCGAGTGCCGCCGAAAACGGTAATTTCGTGGCTGGGGTTTGGCGGTCTGGCTACGAAGACATGCAGCCCGGAAATCCCGTGGAGGCAGTGCCGACCTATATTCCGCCGACCGAATCGGCGGCGGACAATTCCGGTCTTGCCAAGAAGTTCCCACTGAACCTTCTCTCGCCGAAACCGCATGCCTTCCTTAATACGCAGTACGGCAATGAGCAGACGCAGCAACTCCGGCAAGGTGAGCAACTTATCGTCATCAACCCGAAGGACGCTTCTACACGCGGAATCGATTCCGGTAGCTACGTTCGCGTGTTCAACGAGCGTGGCTCCTTTGAGGCGCTCGCCGAGATCAGCTCTGATGTTATTGCCGGAATGATCATGACCAATGTCGGTCACTGGCCAGGCCTCAATCGCACGGGTACTGCGGTGAACTCGACGACTCCGCCGCGACACTCCAATCTGGGTCAGGCTGGGGCCTACTCGGACAATCTAGTGGAGGTGCAGGCGACCTAAGACACTTGGAGCATTTGCTGACGACCGCTTGCGAATCGTGAGAATCTGGTAACGAACACAAGCCCCAATAAAAGCATACCTAGTTAGGATTGGGGCCGAACTTGGTATCGATGGGAAGTCCAGCTCCCATCGATACTAGGTGGGCGATGTCATTCAGGGCCAGCCTTCGTCAGAGGACCGCTTGCAGAAACAACTAAGTCATCCAGATCTGAGCGGATTGCTGGAGTTGGATTCTCTTAATAGCCGCGGCTTAAGGCCATTTACCGCGGCCGACAAGGTCACCCTTGGAAGAGTCAAGCCTCAGGATCGACCAAAGGAAACTCGACTGCCACACATTGTAACAGATAATTGCCAACGCTGTCGCTTTACGGACTGCGTGGGCCATTGCCCGGTAGAGTGCTTCCATTCTGACGACGAACGACTCTACATTGACCCGGATGTCTGCATCGACTGCGGTGCTTGTATTCCAGCCTGTCCGGTTCAGGCAATCTACGAAGTCATAGATATGCCGGACGGCTATCTCCCTTGGATAGAGATCAACGCCGAACGGTCACGAATGCTACCCTTGATCATAGCCAAACAAGACCCACTTCCGACGGCCGAAGCGCGGCGCAAAGAACTGGATTTCTGATTTCGCGTAGCAAAAGGCCAATGTGAAATGCAAACCGGTCGCAATGCCCCTGGACCACTTCATGTCGCTGTTGTCGGAAGCGGCCCGAGCGGGTTCTACGCGGCCGAGGCCTTGCTTCGGTCAGAGGCCGACGTTCGGATCAGTATGATCGAGCGTCTCCCCACGCCGTACGGATTGGTGCGAAGTGGGGTCGCGCCGGATCATCCCAACCTCAAGCAGCCTATGATCGTGTACGACCGGATTGCTCGAACCGAAGGATTCAGTTTTTTAGGGAACGTTATGATTGGTCGCGATGTAACCGTCGATGAACTGCTGGCTACCCATCATGCCGTCGTCATGGCCTGTGGAGCGCAGGTCGATAAGCGGATGGGAATCCCGGGAGAGGATCTACGCGGAAGCCACACTGCGACGGAGTTCGTCGGTTGGTACAATGGTCATCCGGATCACCGGGATCGAACGTTCGACCTGAGCCAAGAGGTCGCCGTCATCGTTGGCCAGGGAAACGTGGCGGCCGACGTCTGCCGCATTCTTGCCAAACCCGTTGATGAGTTACGCCAGAGCGACATATCGGCTCACGCAATTGAGGTCTTGGCTGAGAGCAAGATAAGGGAATTTTATGTGGTCGGGCGACGCGGGCCAGCTCAAGCCAAGTTCACGTCAAAGGAGCTTCGTGAACTCGGGTCCGTCACCGACTGTGTTGCTGTCGCCAACGCGGACGAATGTATTCTGAATGAGCAGTGCGAAAAGGAACTCGCAGAGCGTTCAAACATGAATGCCACAAAAAACATGGAGCTCTTTCGCAGGTTTGCGGATCAAATCGCATCGGACGCGCGCCGCAGGATAACATTTCGCTTCTTCGCCAGTCCAAAGGAGTTGGTCGGTCAAGAGCGGGTGGAAAAAATCGTGCTGACGCGAAACCGTCTCGAGGGGATAGCGTTTTCGCAGGTGGCGCGACCCAGCGGAGAGACGGAAGAAATAGACTGTGGGCTTGTTTTCCGCAGTATTGGATACCGAGGAGTTCCAATTTCCGAATTGCCCTTCGACGAGGATCGGAGCGTACTTCCGAATAAGGTAGGCCGGATCCTTGAGGGTGATCGGCCCCTGCCTGGCCTCTACGTAACTGGCTGGTTGAAACGTGGCCCTAGTGGAATCATCGGAACCAACCGTGCCGACAGCATGGAGACGGTCGAGAATCTACTCGCCGACTTCCCCTCGTTAACTGCTGACCCAAAACCTGGCGTCGGGGGCCTGCAGCAACTGCTCGAAGAACGCGGTGTTCGCTCGGTGAACCTATCTGATTGGATCAATATCGATTCCGCTGAGGTGGAGCGCGGGAAGAAGGAGGGAAAGCCCCGCGAAAAGTTCACGCGCATCGACGATATGCTGGATGTGCTGGCCGACATCACTTGCCCGGTACGAGTTTAGCCGTGCTAACCACAACCGACAGGACCGTCCCTCGGACTGCGGATCCCGAACCGCTGGTGGATCCCTTCGGTCGCCACATTACCTATTTGCGGGTTTCCGTCACCGACCGATGCAATTTCCGCTGTGTCTATTGCATGGCCGAGCAGATGACTTTCTTGCCCAGGAAAGATCTTTTGACGCTCGAGGACCTAGACCGCGTGTGCTCG
>DAOUZE010000027.1 GCA_030665765.1 Filomicrobium sp. | reverse complement strand
CGCAAGCCCATCACGCGGCAGGCAATGGCAAAGGCGAAATCGCCAAAGGTCTCGGCGAGCTTCATGCCACCATAGGAAGGGTTGGATTCAACCATGGTCGCATAACGGTGTTTCGCATTGGCCCAGTCGAAGGTGCCGTTGTCGACGATCACCCCGCCGATCGAGTTGCCGTGCCCTCCCATGAACTTGGTCAAAGAATGCACGACTATGTCGGCGCCAAAGTCCTTTGGACGGCACAGGTAGGGCGTAGCCAGTGTATTATCGACGATAAACGGAACACCTGCCTGTTTTGCAATGGCACCAATAGCCGGAAGATCCATGACAATGCCCCCCGGATTGGCGATCGACTCGCAAAATATCGCGCGCGTCTTGTCGGTGACAGCGGCAGTGATACTCTCGGGGTCGGTGCCGTCGGCCCATCTGACTCGCCAGTCAAACTTCTTAAAAGCATGATTGAATTGGTTGACCGAACCTCCATACAACTGACGCGTGGCGACAAACTCATCACCCGGTTCGAGCAGTGTATGAAAGACCAGAAACTGAGCGGCATGCCCGGAAGCGACCGCTAGGGCGGCGGTACCGTCCTCAAGCGCGGCGACACGCGATTCGAGCACCGCTTGCGTCGGGTTCATGATGCGCGTGTAAATGTTTCCGAATGCTTCGAGATTGAAAAGGGAAGCGGCGTGGTCGGCGTCATTGAAGACATACGACGTCGTCTGGTAGATCGGTGTCGCGCGTGCGCCAGTCGCGGCATCAGGTGACGCACCCGCATGGATGGCGAGCGTAGAAAACTGTGGTGTACTTGGCGTTCCGGTGTCCGACATCGAGGCCTCCTGGTGACGTGCGTTGGCGTCACGATAGGTGCCGGAAGTCTCTCCGAAAACCGCAAAACTGTATGTTTCAGCCTAAATGGGCATGCCAAAATACCGCTCGTGGACGGACTGTTTGGAGGCGGTCCGTTATGCCGGACCGCGTCCTCACGAAAAGATCAAAGCTTGGCAAATTCGCGCGCAGCACCACATTTCCATTTCGTGAGCTGCCATTTGGGATGCCCCGCCACCCAGCGCGAGATGGCCACTTGGCCACGAAACATACATTGTTGCGGCGTCACCTGATCACTCATGTAATTCAGGCTGACTTCTTTACATGTTGCAGGATTCGAAATGAGGCACACAGAAAGCAATAGCTCAATCATGATCATCTCCAAGTGTAACTATCGATCCGCTTAAATGCGGCCCGAAAAGACTTGGGCGACCCTGGTTCTTTTTCTTTTCTTCAACTGTTGATTCGAAGGTAGGTGAGTCTGTTGGCCTCCATCAAGCTTGATTATTGCACAGGCAATGCGGAGGATTTGTGCAGCGCAACCTTTGTCGCTGCGACATTCGCACAAGCAAAAGAAGCTCAAACCCGAGAAACCAAAGGCCTGCCTCCCGGGAATGGCAAAGCCTTCAGCCACCAAATTGCTCAAGCATTGTGCGCTGCGGCACGCTGTCGCTTATTTAAGCAGGCTATTTGGCAATTAGAGAGTTGCAGTTGAGACACGAATTTGCTTGACCCAGACCGCATCGATGCGGTGGTTTTTAGTCTGAACCTCGTTGGCGGGAGAAACCCCGGCCGGATTTCAGCTTAATCCAACTCGACGACGGACATAACCTTGAAGGTTCTCAAGACCCCGTCGTGCTCAAGGATCGAGACATACTCACCCGGCTTGAAGATGTGCTCGCCCATGCGATAGCCTGTTTCATCGGCCTCTTCATCGCCATGAATGTCATAATGAAACGCCCATTTGCCACCGCGCTTTCGAACGATATGGCCGACTTCGTCAGGTTCGCCTTCCCAGAAGCGTTTGACCCGGCAGCGATCCTTGGATCTACGCCAGTCCGCTTCAAGGATACGCCCCTCGTCGTCTAGCGGTGCAATAAAGTCATAGCCGCGCCCACGACTTCCCTCTGGATGGTCGGGATCACGGGCGAGCTCGAGGCGCACGCGGCGCATGCTTGGCAGAAATGGGGTCATGGCGTCTCCGCTGTCTTCGTTTTGCTAAGCTACTTGCCCCAAATACATCAATGGGACAACAGGAGGGGTATAGAGCTGTCATTCGTCATATCACGCGTGACGCCGCCGAAGACGAACTCGCGGAAACGGGAATGGCCGTAGGCACCCATCACAAGTAGGTCTGCATCGATCGCATTTGCGGCATCAATTAGTGTCTTTGCAATGCTCTCATAGGACTGACAGAGATGGTTTACTGTCGTATTGATCTCATGGCGCGCTAAAGTCGCGGCCAGCGCAGCGGCGGGAGTGCCTTCCTTAAACGGTTCGCCTTTATCCGTCACTGTTAGGATCACGACCTCCTTCGCCGCAGTTAATAAGGGTAAAGCATCGAATGCCGCGCGAGTTGATTCGCGAGCCCCATTCCATGCGATAGCCACCTTCTCGATCTGCTGTAGGGGCGGTCCACGACGCGGCACAAGTAGTACTGGACGGCCGCTCTCTAGGGCAAGACGCTCTGGAAAATCGAGCACGGGGCCCAGTTCCCAATCCGGATCGCGTTGGCCGGCTATTATCAAGTCAGCGGCGCGGCCTTGGTCCATGACAGCACCAACGAGATCTCCCGTGAGACCACTCACGTGCACCCACTCGGCCACAAAGGGAGCTTCACGCGTGTGTTCGTCGAAGACTTGCTTGAGCGCATCTTCCGCCTGCCGGGCCGCTTGCAGCATCTCGTCAATGACAGTTGAACTGTATGGAATCGCGAGTGGTGGAACGGGCGGTGTTGCGGAGAAAGCGGCCATACCAATCAGATGTGCGCCATGGTGCCCGGCCAGTGCACAGGCTGTATCGAGCAGCTGGGAAGCAGCTTGGCGGCGTGTTAGATGGAGCAGGATTGTCTTTATCTGCATAAGAGCTACTCCGTTTCGAGACGGCCAAGAAAATGGCGAACAACTCACGACAAAGAGAATGCGCTTCGTTTGGTTGGGTGTTCTTTGACAAACATCAACGTTACGTGGGGTCGAAGCAGGTCACAACTCAAGCCACCCCAGCAACACGAAGGGAGTAGGAATGCACCGTCAAGCCTCAAATACTGCAGTGATCGCCATAACCACACTTATTTCCGGCGCACTCGGATTAACATTCCTGACACCAACCGCCCGATCAGCCGCGGTGAACCTAAGCCCTTCACAGCAGACACTTCTGAAGTCGCAGCTAAGTGAAAACTACAATTGCCAACTCGGCGAAATCTTGTACTCCCGGGAGATTGAGATCGGCGGTGAAAAGCAGCTTGAGGGCCGTATACGGTGTCAAGATCAGCGAGAAATTGATTTTACCCAGTCAAATGCAAATCAGAAATTTCAGTTGCGCCTATGCCAGCCGACCGTCTGCTGATGGGGATTTGTGGGGCATGGGGCTAATATGCTGTCAAGCGTTTCGCACGTGGGCGAAGTTGCCGTCACAAGTTGTTTTCGATAGGCGCTGAGGCACTGAGCCTCTTGCAACGTACGCGGCAGGGATCGCATATAGTGCGGGCTGCTCTGGTCCAATTCTGTTGGCGTCCAATGCTCCATGATGATTGATCCCAAGTCTTGCGACACTACAGTGTTCGAAGCTCTGCTCGATGCCCGCCAGCGCCATGGCGGCAGCAAGCTTGCAATCGAAGACGCTGATAGGCAGAAGCTCGACTACAATCGCCTGCTTCTGGGCAGTCTTGTGCTCGGGGGGCGGCTGACCGCCGGCACGCAAAGAGGTGAAACCATCGGCGTCCTGCTGCCTAATGTGGCCGGGCTTGCGGTGACTTTTTTCGCGCTCAATGCGTTCGGCCGAGTGCCCGCGCTTTTGAATTTCACGGCGGGTCTTCGCAACATAGTCTCAGCTGCCAAGACCACACTGTTGCACACCGTGGTCACAGCGCGAAGGTTTGTCGATGCAGCCAAACTCGAACCCATTATCGCGGCGCTAGAAAAAACCGAAATTGTTCCGGGAACTCGGATCAAGATTGTCTATCTGGAAGACGTCCGCGCACAAATTGGTGCTTTGGACAAGGCTAAAGGATTCGCGCGCTCCAAGTACGCGCGCCGATTTCACCGCAGCCAGGGAATGAAGCCGGACAGTCCGGCGGTGGTGCTGTTCACGTCGGGAACCGAGGGCCAGCCCAAAGGCGTCGTGCTGACCAACCGCAACATCGTCACCAACGCGCGCCAAATGTTCGCTCATGCAGACGGCGCATTCACAGCGGCGGACGTTGTTTTCAATCCGCTGCCAATGTTCCATTCCTTTGGCCTGACCGCTGGCACGGTGATGCCGGTCCTCAACGGCATGCAAGTTGTGCTCTACCCGACCCCCCTGCACTACCGACAAATCCCCAAGTTGATCCGGGAAAAGCACGCTTCGGTTCTATTCGCCACCGACACCTTCCTGGCGGGTTACGCGCGGGCGGCCGAAGAGGGCGATCTTGCGAGCATGAGGTTCGTGGTCGCCGGTGCCGAGCGGGTCAAGGATAAGACTCGCCAACTCTGGGATGCGATCGGCACAGAACTCTTGGAGGGCTATGGCGCAACTGAATGCTCTCCCGTCATCGCCTGCAACGTCCCTGGGCGCAATCACAGAGGTACTGTCGGGCGCGCATTGCCGGGCATGGACCTGGCGTTAGAGCCTGTTGAGGGGATTGCCACCGGCGGCCAGCTCAAGGTGCGTGGACCTAACGTAATGGCGGGATATGTGAAAGCAGACAAGCCTGGGGTCGTGGTTCCGCCCGATCATGGCTGGCACGATACCGGCGACATCGTCGAGATCGATGCAGAGGGCTTCATCACGATCAAAGGTCGTGCCAAAAGGTTCGCGAAGATCGGTGGAGAAATGGTGTCGCTAGCGGCCGTCGAGACCCTCGCCGCCAATGCCTGGCCCGATGGGCAACACGTTGTCGTCAACCTGCCCGATGCACGGAAGGGTGAGCAGCTCATTCTCGTCACCGACACCGCGGAGGCGGACAAGGACGCCCTGTTGGAGCTTGCTCGACAACAGGGCTTTCCGGAATTGTGGGTGCCAAAGCATATTCTGGTCGTCAATAATATCCCGGTTATGGGATCGGGCAAAGTGGACCTGGCGGCAACCACCGCACTGGTCAAGCAAACGCGCCCCTTGCTCTGAGGCGAGATTTTGTGCGTGTTGCTCCGGCCACGCCGTCTTATGCAATTCGTTTGTTTGCAGCTTCGTCTTGACCTTAGTCAATTCCTCAAGCACTCAGCAGGAGGGAAACGGTTCACGGACCTGAACGACGCGGCCATCGCATCAAGCTGGCCGCCGCGGGTGTGCTGAGCCGCTGAACGCTTGTGTTGATGGGAGCAAGCCAAGAATGACGGTTGTTGACTTGGAAGCCAGCAAACCTAAACCAGGGTCACACATCACGGTTTTGTGGTTTCTAAAACGCCTCGTACTGGGGATCTTGATCTTGGTGGTTTCACTCGGCGGGCTGGCGTGGTTGACCCATGCTGCAATTGAATCGGCTACGGGGCCCGAGACGCTTATCGAGGCAATCGGCCGCCTGGCCACGAACATGTGAGATAACCGCTTACCGCCTCCATCCTAAACGATCACCCCCTCGTTTCAGCAGCAGCTCCCCCGCTCAGCAGATGGAGCCGCAACCGTCGCCGAGCGTAGTACTGCAAATGGATCGTTGGTTCCGCTCCCTGGAAATGAACCATAGTGGCGGCTGGTGTCTCCTAAAAACTCAAAGTACGGCTCAAGTCGAGTGGCTTTCAGCATCCTCTGCGTGTTCCCGCAGACGGGAACCACTTGGCCGATAGGAAAGGAATGGTGCGCATCTAGGTGAAAAACATCCTCGTGGTGCGCAATTCCACCATGATAAATCGCCGTCTGACCGTAGTTCTCACTGCTGGCGTCCATTTCCTGGATCTTGAACAAACGATAAGTGGCCGAAACAAAGCGAGCCGCCCCGACCTTCTGGACGATGGCGGGGTCTTGGATTTCCAGGGGACGAGACGCGACCAATCTCGGTTCGGCGAAGCCGCTCTGCCTGGCGATTTTGATGAAGTCATTCCAGTACAGCGCGCCGCCGAGGCATTCGCCGACGAGCACCGGGTGCTGCCGCAGATCTTCATCGAGACGCCGGTCGGCGTAGACGTCGGCGAAATACATCTCACCGCCTGACTTCAACAATCCATACGCTCCACGGAGAACCGCACCCTTATCGTCAGAAAGGTTAACCACGCAGTTCGATACGACAAGATCAAAGCTCTTTGGCCTCAGATCTAGTTCGGCCAGCTTTTCAATGTAACCTCTTAGAAAACGGGTATTGGGCTTCGCGTAGCCGAAACGCGCCCTGTGCCACTCGATGTGCTGTTCAGCTACCGATAGCTGCTCATCGGTCATATCGACGCCCACTACTTCGCCGATGGCGCCGACCATTTGCGCCAGCGCATAGGCATCACGTCCGGTGCCGCAGCCGATATCCAGCACACGCGTCCCTTCAAGGGCCTCGGGAAGCACTAATCCACAGCCGTAGTACTTAGCGAGCACCTCTTCGTGCACGTTGGCGAGCGCCTGCTTAAGAAATTGCGGCATACCGTCGGCGGTGCAGCATGCGTCGGTTTTTAAATCCGCACTCGTCTGCAGGACGTTTCCGTAGTAGTTGCGAACGACTTCGATGTTCATTTAATCCCTCATGTTGCGCAACAGATCGCCCGAAGACACGAGAACCTTGAAAGTGGGCAATTAAAGACCTCGCATGGCACGTGTGAAGGGTGCCGCACTCATTTGACTGCGCAGCCGTTTAGACACGTTCTATCGACAGCTTTTACCGAGAGGACCCGCGTTGGGTTGATCGACTCTTAAACTGTCACATATGATCTCCCAACCTGAAGCCGCAGTAGGCCGAACAACATTTGAGATGGTGAGCGCAACGATGTCAGCTCCGCATAAGAACTTTCCGGAGTTCTATATCACTGCGCCTCAGCCCTGCCCTTACCTTTCTGGACAGAAGGAGCGGAAACTCTTCACGCATCTCACTGTCGACCGGCCGATGGCGCTGATCGACAACCTGCTGAAAGGTGGCTTTAGGCGCAGCCAGAGCATCGCGTACACACCGCACTGCGATGGTTGCAACGCCTGCGTTTCAGTTCGGGTTCCCGTCGATGACTTCCAGCCTGGACGATCGATGCGCCGCATTATCGGCCGCAACCGTGATCTTGTTGCCCGGTCGGTTCCGGCAATAGCAACCTCCGAACAATATGCTCTATTTCGAAATTACATCGACTCCCGCCACAGCGACGGTGGCATGGCGGACATGACGGTTCTCGATTTTTCGGTGATGATCGAAGATAGCCCAATCGAGACCTTTCTGATTGAATACCGGACTAAGCCGGAGGATCCGTTATCGCAGTCGCTTCAGCTTGGTTCGCTGAAGGCAGTAGCGCTGTGCGATCAGCTGTCGGACGGTGTTTCAATGGTCTACAGTTTCTTTGATTCTGATGAAGAAACCCGAAGTCTTGGCACCTACATGATCCTAGAGAGCCTTGAGCAAACGCGCCGTCGGGGGCTGCCATATTTGTATTTGGGCTACTGGGTCGCAGGGTCGCAAAAGATGGATTACAAAATCCGCTTCAAGCCGCAGGAGCACCTCACACCCGAAGGCTGGAGGTCGGCTGGTTAGGCTCGCAGCAATACTGTTTTTCCTAAGCCCAATTCCTCGCAAACGGCACTTCTTCAAGTTTTTGTGAACTGACCATTGTCGCCGTTCGGGTTTTCTCCCGCTTATTGCTTAGGCAGGCTGTCGACCACCCAATAAGGCTCACGGACCGTTGCCGGCAGCACCAAATCAGGCTGCCATGCGTAAGCCTAGAAGACACGTCCGCAATAAGTGACTTAACCGGCGATACCCTGTCATGCGTGGGGTGTCGTTCAAGTCAGAGCCGAGAACAATCCCACGGAAAGGCAGTAGCGTGCTCAGTCCAAATTCACAGGGCGCTGGAAGGGACGTTTCAGAGCATCATGTCGCCCTCACCGAACGCCTTACTGGCAGCCGAAAACTGTCGCTAAAGCTGACCCAGCCATTGTCTGATGAAGACCAAGTCGTTCAGGCTATGGACGATGCCAGCCCAACGAAATGGCACCTCGCTCACACGACGTGGTTTTACGAGGCACTCGTCCTGCAGCAATATTTTCCGGGATATGAGACGTTCTCGGAACACTTTAACTACTTGTTCAATTCCTACTACGAGACGCAGGGTGACCGGCACCCGCGCGGCTCCCGCGGGCTTCTGACGCGCCCAAGCGCATCGGAGGTTCGGGACTACCGCGCTTATGTCGATGACGCGTTGGCACGGTTGATGGACCGTGACCAGGGCTGCTGCCCTAAAGTTGCAGAACTAGTCGAGCTTGGTATCAACCATGAGCAACAGCATCAGGAGCTGCTGCTGACCGACATCCTAAGTTTGTTCGCCGCGCAGCCATTGAGGCCTGCCTACTCTGTGCCCGGCTTGCGTTCAATGAAGTCCAGCGACAAACCGACGGCAGCCATCGGTTTTAACGGCGGCATTGTGAGCATCGGGCACGATGGAGACGGCTTCGCCTACGACAATGAGGGCCCGTGCCACGATGTGCTCATCTATCCGTTCCGCCTTGCCGAACGTTGCATCACGAACGGTGAGTATCTGTCATTCATAGAAGATGGTGCTTACAGCAATCCCCTGTGCTGGCTCGCCGATGGGTGGGCAACGGTCAAGGAGCGAAACTGGAAGGCGCCGGGGTATTGGGAAAAGAAGGACGGAGGTTGGTACCAGATGACTCTGTGTGGCCTGCTGCCAATCGACAAGAACGCTCCGGTAAGTCACGTCAGTTTCTACGAGGCGGAGGCCTTCGCACGCTGGGCAGGCAAACGCTTGCCCACCGAGTTCGAGTGGGAACTGGCGGCGGCCAGCGGGGACGAACGCGGCAATACACTGGGAACCGGCGCGTTTCGGCCGATGCCGTCACCTGATAGTGATGGTGGCGAGCTAAAACAGATGTTTGGAGATGTTTGGGAATGGACGGCAAGTTCCTATCTCCCGTACCGCGGTTTCAAGCCGTCAGTCGGCGCCGTCGGCGAGTACAATGGCAAATTCATGTGCTCGCAGAATGTTCTGAAAGGCGCTTCCTGCGTCACGCCTGACGGCCACAGCCGGCGGACGTACCGCAACTTCTTTTATCCCGGCCAGCGATGGCAATTGATGGGCCTTAGGCTCGCGGAGGATGCATGAACTTGACGTCAAAGGCCGCCACAATTCTCGATAGAGATGCCCCACGCGACCCGGGGAAACCGGCCGATCTAGAGTTCGCCCGCGCGCTCATCAAGGGCCTTGGCAATGACCCCAAGTCGATCCCGTGTCGTTTCCTTTATGACAAGCGCGGTAGCGAGCTGTTCGAACAGATCACGGAACTCCCTGAGTATTATCCAACACGCACCGAAACAGCGATCTTGAAGGCGTATGCTGAGGAAATCCGCGAGGCAACGCCGACTGGCGCTCTGCTTTTCGAGTTCGGTTCCGGCTCGAGCACAAAGACCGAGATCTTGCTGTCGGCGCTGGACCGCTTAGCTGGTTATGTTGCAATCGACATCAGCCCATCGGCACTGGAAGAGGCCACCGGCAGGCTGGCAAGGCGCTTCCCGGAGTTGGCTGTGTACCCGGTGGTTGGCGATTTTTCCGCCAGTATGAAGTTACCAGGAGAGTTTGCGTCGACGCCGAAACTGGGCTTCTTTCCAGGCTCTACGATTGGTAATTTGAAACCAGGTGAGGCGGTGGACCTGCTCGCGAACATGCGCGAAATCCTCGGGACCGGCAGCCGCCTAATTATCGGTGCGGATCTCCGCAAGGATCGCAACATCCTGCTTGCCGCTTATGACGATCCGCAGGGCATTACTGCTGCGTTTAATCTCAACCTATTAGCGCGCGCCAACCGCGATCTCAATACGAGTTTCGACGTTAGCAAGTTTGAACACCTCGCCACCTACGACAGCAAACTGGGACGGATCGATATGAGCCTTGTCAGTAAAACGGCTCAAACCGTTCGCGTACTCGGCCACGAGATCGCGTTTGCGAAGGGTGAGCGCATTCATACTGAACACTCGCACAAATACGATATTGAAGCGTTCAGGAGCCTTGCGAAGAATGCTGGTTGGACACCTGCAAGGGTATGGACAGATGACAAGGCGCTATTCAGCGTGCACGAATTGCGCAATCGCGCCTAATGTTATTCGCGTTAGCAGCTGGGTCTTAACCGGGTCGACGGCCAATTATCGAAATCGAGCAGGAACGTGGTGACGCGGAAGGATAGTACGCGCTAGTCTTGTTCGGACGACGCGTCACAGCCACTGCCGGACCAACAATGAGAACAGACACCCCGCGCGCTATTCGCCTGGAAGATTACCGCCCCCCGGATTTCTTCATTGATTCAGTCGACCTCGATGTCTCGCTGCATCCCACCGATACAATCGTGCGTTCTAAGCTAAATATTCGCGTCAATCCAAAAGTGAAACGCAAACCGAAACAGCTCCGTCTGGAAGGCGAGCATATTGGATTGGAGAGTCTGCGGCTCAATAAAAAGGAACTGCCTCGCGGTTCCTTTCGCGCGACCAAGAGCGGTCTGACGATCTCCAATCCACCGGCAGACCGCTTCGTGTTAGACATAACAACGAGGGTGAATCCTGAAGCGAATAAGGCTCTGCAAGGACTCTACCGCTCGCGTGGGATCTACTGCACGCAGTGCGAGGCGGAAGGGTTCCGCCGCATCACCTATTTCCTGGACCGGCCAGACGTCTTGTCGACTTACCGGGTCCGCCTCGAAGCGGACTTGATTGAAGCACCGGTGCTCCTTGCCAATGGCAATCTGCTGGAGCGTGGCACGCTGCAGGGCGGAAAGAGGCACTATACTATCTGGCACGATCCGCACCCGAAACCCTGCTACCTGTTCGCCATGGTCGGTGGCGACCTTGGGTCGATCGCATCAAGCTTCAAAACGAAGAGCGGTCGCAACGTCGCCCTGACGGTTTATGTGGAGCACGGAAAGGAAGAACGAGCGGCCTGGGCGATGGATGCGCTGAAACGCTCCATGCGCTGGGATGAAGAAAAGTTTGACCGTGAGTACGATCTTGACGTCTTCAATATCGTTGCCGTTTCCGACTTCAACATGGGCGCGATGGAGAACAAGGGCCTCAATATCTTCAACGATCGGCTCATCCTTGCTTCTCCAGCCACCGCCACCGACACAACCTATGCCGCCATAGAAAGCGTGGTCGCACACGAGTATTTCCATAACTGGACGGGAAATCGCATCACTTGTCGGGACTGGTTTCAGTTATGCCTCAAAGAGGGTCTGACGGTCTTTCGAGACCAGGAGTTCTCCTCTGATGAGCGCTCGCGCGTGGTTCAACGCATCGGAGATGTGCGACAGCTAAGGGCTATCCAATTCACCGAGGATGCAGGACCGCTGGCGCATCCGGTACGGCCGCGCAGTTATATCGAGATCAATAATTTTTACACTGCGACTGTCTACGAAAAAGGCGCGGAAGTCGTGCGCATGCTGCAAACCGTACTGGGTGATGAGAAATTTCGAGATGGCATGAACCTGTACTTCGACCGCCACGATGGGGATGCGGCGACAATCGAGGAATTCCTAGATTGTTTCTCAGATGCCGCAGGTATCGAGCTTGGCCAATTCTGCCTGTGGTACGATCAGTCGGGTACGCCTAGCTTGAAAGCGACGTTTGATTATGACCGGCGTGCAAAAACCGCCAAGCTGATACTTGAGCAAACAGTTCCGCCAACGCCGGGACAACCGATTAAGCAACCCATGCTAATTCCGGTTCGGCTTGGTCTTGTCGGCAAAAACGGCGACCTTCCGCTCCAGCTGAAAGACGGCACGGAGATTCGCGACGACCTCGTACAGCTAACCAAGAAACGGCAGTCGTTTTCCTTCGTGAACGTCTTCGAACGTCCAGTGCCGTCGCTATTGCGCGGATTTTCGGCACCGGTCAATCTCACCATCGATCTCAGTGACCGAGACCTTGAATTTCTGCTTGCCGAAGACAGTGACCCTTTCAATCGTTGGCAAGCGGCGAATACCTTTGCAGCGCGGATCATCCTTCGGCGTGTCGAAAGCCTGGCCCAAGGCAAGCGATCCGCAAGCGGACACGGGCTGGCGAGGGCACTGGAACGAGCGCTGAGCGACGACACACTGGATTGGTCGTTCCGGGCGGAGTTGATGCGGCTGCCTACTGAGAACGACATTGCTCGGGAGCTGGGGCGTAACGTCAATCCCGATCACATCCACGCCGCACACAAGTCTCTGTCGGGCTTGTTGGCGCGTCGGCTCGAAAGTCACCTCGTTGACATCCATAGCTCGCTGGTTTCCAAGGGACGCTTTTCTCCCGACGCTGAAAACACCGGGCGCCGCGCGGCACGCAATGCTGTCCTGACACTCCTAGTTAGCCGCGGCCAGAAGGCGGATCTTCAGCTGGCGGCTGACCATTACTTTACAGCGAAGACGATGACCGAGGCGGCACACGCAATGTTGCTTTTAGCAGGATCAGCGGGGCCACAACGCAAGGCGGTTCTGGAGCATTTCTATGAACTCTGGAAGAATGATCATGTGGTGATCGACACTTGGTTTGCCGCCCAAGCGCTGTCGCCGCGTGCTAACGTGATTGCGGAAATCCAGAAACTCATGTTGCATGAGCCATTTGACATTACCGTCCCCAACAAGGTGCGTGCCCTGATAGGTAGTTTCATTATGCGTAATCCAGTGCAATTCAATCGCCCGGATGGGAAAGGCTACCAGCTGGCCGTCGATCAAGTGTTGGCCATCGACAAGTTCAATCCGCAAATTGCGGCCAGGCTGCTTAACGGCCTAAGAAGCTGGCGCGTGCTCGAACCCCTCCGGCGAAAGGCCGCAAAGAGAGCACTTGAGCGTTTGGCCAAGGAAGATTCGATCTCACGGGATACGACTGAAATTGTTGCACGGATTCTTCAGGACTAACGCTTCCGCAATAACGATTCCTTAATCCGATTTAATATCCTCGACACGACCCGGCGAAGCATCGAGACTGGTTCTTGCGATTCGTTAGCGGGGGCGCCTTCGAATCGATTCGGTCGGGGCAATTCGTAAAAAGAAAATGGGGGCGATCGGTATGGAGGGGACTTTGTCCGCCAGACCAGATGGTGTTGTTGTGTCCGCCGGGAGGCGAGATCCGTCTACGGTTGCAGTTCACACTCTATGCCAAGACACCTCTTGGCAGCTCAAGAACGCAGCTATCCCGACTAGTGCCGCCATGCTCGCGTCTCTTGCTGTAGCGGCTCATTTCATTGATCCACTACCAGCGGCTCTCGCTCCGGTTTGCGCTGCTTTGTCGGCACTGATCGTTGGATTAACGTGGTGGCCGCGTTCGGCGGCCACAGACCTTGAACCGCAAGCGGATGTTGCCGTCGCTGATGAGGCATGCACGAAAAGCAATAGCAACGGTCCTGCGATTGACTGGCCGAGCGGACAGCGATCGCGTCCCAATTCAAGGCTTGCCGCCGAATTGGCACAGGCTGCCGCACTCGCGCAGTTGACCGCCAGGATCAGTCACGAATTGCGAACGCCACTCAATGCCGTGATCGGCTTTTCTGAGTTGATGTCGCGGGAAACCTTCGGGCCGTTGGGATCACAACGCTACCAGAATTACGTCGAACATATTCTGACCTGCGGCCAGACGCTGCTGAAATCGGCCGAGGACACATTAGCAATCACTTCAGCGCTTGCGGAACCTGTGCGGGACCCGCCGTCGGCTGCGCAGCCGGTGGTGCTCGGAGCCCTGCTGGTGGAGGCCTGGCAGAGCCTTGCGTTACAAACAACGCAAAAGGGCTTGCTGCTTGATTGCAACTTCCCTGACGATTTGGAGTTGTCTGGAGACCAGCGAACTCTACGGCAGGTCTTTGTCAATCTATTGCGGGAAACAACCGATCGTTCTTCCCGGAGTTCAGCGATTTCAGTCGAAGGCACCCTTGAGGGTCAGAATGTCAAGCTCACATTTACCTCCTATGGCGGGCAAGAAACCGATGCCGACGATAGTCTCGCAATTTGCGTAGCCAGAGCGCTGCTTGAAGTTCACGGACTTCATCTGGACACAGAGCGCTTCGAGACGGGCAGTTGGCGGGCTACCGTGGTGCTCGAACGTTCTCTGCAGCAGGATTTCTTCGCACTCGAACCGGTGGCCGAATGTATCCCTGATTCTCGTTTGACCGCCTGATAATTGGTTCATCTAGGGTTCGCGTTACAGGCGCGCTATTACTACCTGACAATTTCATTATAGGCTTGCGCGACACTCGCGAGGCTTTCGATCAAGCGCCGCTCCATCGCCTCGAAGGTCGGGGCCTCGCCAGCCCGGGCGAGCAGTTCGCGCATGCCGAGCGGCGCGGTCTCGGGTTTGAAGGGGCCTTCGCTGCAGATCCGCATTATCTGGGTGAGGTCGCTCAAAAGCCGACCCGTGGGGAGCAGAACTTCCGCATGGTTTGGGCTGAGCAAGCCTTTGTCGCGCATACGGCATAACGCACCAAGAGTTGAGGTATCCAGGATATCGGGATGCTCGGCGGCGTGGATCAGCTGCAAAAACTGTGCGATGAACTCCAGATCGATAAGACCGCCACGAACATTTTTGATGTCCCAGTGGTTTTCGGTGCCCTTTTCGGTGGCGATCCGGTCGCGCATTTCGCGAACATCGGCAACGATCTTGGCGCGATCTCGCCGCTGAACAAGGCAATCTCGGATTGCGGCTTCGACGTCGTCGCGGAGATGAGGCGGGCCGGCGACGACACGAGCCCGAGTCAACGCCATATGCTCCCAAGTCCAGGCATTGCCCGACTGGTAGTCGCGAAAACTTGAAAGCCGAGTCGCGACAGGACCCTGCTGTCCGGAGGGCCGAAGACGCATATCAACATCATAGAGGGCGCCTTCGGAGGTCGGCGCGCTGAGCGCGCTGATCAAGCGTTGCGTGAGACGGGCGTAGTATTGCACCGGGGCCAGAGGGCGCTCGCCGTCCGATTCAAGGGCGCCCTGCTCGAAGTCGTAGATAACGATGAGATCAAGGTCGGAGCCGGCGGTCATCTCGCGGCTGCCGAGCTTGCCCATTGCCAAGACAACAGCGGCGCCGCCGGAAACCTCGCCGTGCCGGCTGGCCAACTCGCTCCCGACGTCAGTGAGTAAGGCTTCAATCAGGCTCTCCGCGATGCGTGCGTAGGCCTCACCAGCGCGGCTGGCATCTATGGTGCCGGAGAGAACCCGAACACCAACGAGGAACCACTGCTCGCTGCCGACAATGCGTGCTCGGTCGAGCCGCTCCTGGAAGTCGGCGGCGGTTGCGAGCTCTGAACGGATTACCTCATCTAACTCATCGGTACGGGGGAGTGTCTCGAAGGTCCGGGGATCGATCACCGCGTCGAGTAGGCGACGGCGACGTGACAGGATGCGAGCAAGCCGTGGGGCGGTGCCCATGATATCTGCGACGAGGCGCAGCAAATTCGGATTGGCGCGCAACAAAGAGAACAACTGAATGCCGGATGGCAGATCGGACACGAACCGATCGAAGGCGGCTATTGCGGCATCTGGATCAGCGGTATCGGCAAGCGCTTCGATTAAGAATGGCTGCACTTCCGTCAACCGTTCACGGGAGCGCTCGGAACGGACCGCAGCGTAGCGCCCATGGTGCCAGCCCCTGACGAGCTTTATCACCGTGCTCGGTTGCGTGAAGCCCATCTCGCGCAACAACACCACTGTGTCTGGGTCTTCATCGCTGCCGGCAAACACCATATTCTCACCGCGGGTCGTGAGATCGGGCATATCTTCGAACAACGCCGCGTAGTGGCCTTGCACGGTTTTCAGCACCGGCAACAATGCGTCGGAGAAAGCTTGCGTATCGGCATAGCCGGCAAAGCGGGCAAAGCTCTCAAGCCTGTCTGGGTCTGCCGGGACTGAATGGGTTTGGTCGTCAGCGATCATCTGGATGCGGTGTTCCAGCTGACGCAAAAAGCAATAGGCTTCTTTTAGCTCATCCCGAACTTCGGGCTTGATCCATTCGCGTTCGACAAGGACATCGAGGGTTTCGAGGGTTCTGCGTAGCCGCAAGGCGGGTTGTCGGCCACCGGCGATAAGCTGTTGGGTTTGTACAAAGAACTCGATCTCGCGAATTCCTCCGCGGCCGAGTTTGAGGTTGTGGCCGGCGACACCGATACCGCCCAGCTTCTTGAACGCATGGACTTGGCGTTTCATGGCGTGAACATCGGAGATCGCTGCAAAGTCGAGATAACGGCGCCAGATGAAGGGCTCGAGTTCTTGCAGTATGGCCTCACCGGCGGGGATATCACCGGCCACCGCGCGGGCTTTTATTAGAGCGGCGCGCTCCCAGTTTTGGCCAAAGCTCTCATAGTACTGGAGAGCCGCATCGGTCGAGATCGCGAGCTGTGTAGCACCGGCGTCAGGGCGCAAGCGTAAATCAGTGCGGAAAACGTATCCGTCCGCGGTCCGCTCATCGATGAGTTTGACCAGTTCACGGGTGAGACGGACGAAGAAGGGCTGGAATTCGACGCCCTTTTTCAAACGCGCCAGGCTGCGCTCATAGAAAACGATGAGATCGATATCGCTAGAGTAGTTGAGTTCGCCGGCGCCGTACTTGCCCATGGCAAGAACGATGTAGCCGGAGCCCAACTCCGGTGTTTGCGGGGTATCGGTGAGCCAGTCGCCCTTCTTGGTTGCCTTGCGTAAGAGATAGCGGACGGCGGTTTGGAGGGCTGCATCGGCAGTCTCGGTCAGGACCTCTGTCACCTTCATCGGCGGCCAGATGCCACCGATGTCTGTCAGCGCGGTGAGCAAGGCGACCTCCGACTTAAACCGGCGGAGCAAACGCATTGCCTCTGGATCAGTGGCCGCAGCGGACATATCGCGCAACAGTCCAGCCCTAAGGGTCGCGAAATGAGCTTCCGGTTCGCTTGCTAGTAGCCGAAGGAGTCTGTTCGGTTCGGTCCGGATCAAGCCAGAGAGATAAGTGGATCCAGCAAAAATTCCGCTGAGCAGGCTGCGGACTTGCGGCTCTTCGAACAGGTTAAGGTCTGTCGTAGGCAGGTCGGAGGAGGATTTTAGTACCTCAATCAGTTCATCGAGCTCAGCGCTGCAACGCAGGTCGTCCATAGTTGCCGGGGCAGCTTTCAGCCGGGCGAACAGGGGGCCTTCGGGGTCGGCCTGTGCGATTGACGTCGTGCTCATGTTTTCGCCTCGTCCCAGTTCGTTTCAGGGCCACGGTCGGCGGCCACTTCACAGCGGGAGACTGAGGACCGCCTTTAAGCCCGGCGCGTTATCTTCAAGTCGAAACTCCCCTCCGTGCAAGCGCGCAACTGCCGCAACCAAGCTTAAACCCAACCCAGTCCCCGGCAAACTTCGGCTTTTGTCGAGCCGCACAAAGCGCTCCATTGCGCGGGTCCGGTCAGAAGCGGAGATCCCGGGGCCATTATCGGCAATCGCGATTTCGGCATTACCGTGCCGTCGGTTGAGGCTAATCGTAATCTCACCCAGCATACTGTCCGCCGAGGACGGACTATCACAATCGGGAGCTGTTTTGCGGCCATACTTGGTGGCGTTATCGAGAAGATTGATGACTGCTTGCCCAATTAGTTGACGATTGGCATTGACGGTGAGAGCAGCCATTTCGGTTGTTGACAGATGCAGACCTGCTTCTTCGGCCACGGGTTCATAAAGTTCAGCAGCGTCTGACAATACGCTGGACAAGCAGACGGGGGTCTTGGTCTTCTCTATTGCTCCTGCTTCCAGTCGGGCGATCAACAACAACGCGTTGAAGGTCTTTATGATTTCGTCGGCGGCCTCAATTGTCTGACCAAGGCCGGCGATGAGGTCTTCCTTGCTCTTAGCCGTTCGTAAGGTCGCTTCGGCGCGATGACGTAGGCGATTGAGCGGGGTTTTCAGATCATGAGCGATATTGTCGGAGACTTCCTTTAGTCCATGCATCAGGTGTTCGATGCGCGACAGCATATCGTTGACGCTTTGCGACAATCGGTCGAACTCGTCACCGCTTCCCTGAAACGGCAAACGTCCGCTGAGGTCGCCGGCCATGATGTTCCGTGTTGCATACGTCAAACGGTCGACGCGCAAAAGCACGGATCGGCTCGCCATGTAACCCAATCCGAGACCGCCCAGCGCGATAATCGAGAATGCACCCAGCGCCAAGAAACGCATCCACCATATCAGTGAGCGCTGATCTTCGATATCGCGGGCGACGACAAGATGGCCACCGGACCTCAGTCGTACGGAAAGCCCGGCGGCGGTTCGTTCTCCAGACTGGGGGCCACGGTCGTAGCGATAGGTGAACAGTCCACCAGCAGTCCTATTGGCGAGTTCCGGCGGGAGGTCGGCCAGGTTGCCGGCGCGCTTGATCCCCGACGGACTGGCCAAGTAGTAGAGGCGGGAGTTGGCTTTTCTGCTGAGACGAGCTACGGCCCGTTGCAAGGTGTCGGCGTCGCCCTGTTGAGATGTCGCAAGTAACGTCTCAGCTTCTGAGTTGAGCGCATCGAGGACGTCGGCGACAAAGACCCGGTTGGTCTGCCAGATCGCCAGGGCGAACAACACTGCAGTGACCACTAGAAAGGCGGCCACGGCGAGCGCGCTCAGCCCGAACACCGTCGTCGAAAGCGTCGCGCGCGAGGGGTTATCCGTTACTTTCACGGACGACGTATCCTGCTCCGCGGACGGTGTGGATAAGTGGCTTGTCGAAGGCCTTATCGATCTTGGAGCGCAAGCGTGAGACATGGACATCGATGACGTTGGTCTGGGGGTCGAAATGATAATCCCAAACGTTCTCCAGTAACATCGTGCGAGTGACAACCTGTCCGGCATGCTTCATCAGGTATTCCAGCAAACGGTATTCACGCGGTTGCAGGTTGATGGGCTCGCCGGCTCTGGTGACCGCGTGCGACAAGCGGTCAAGAACAAGGTCGCCGACGACAAGACGGGTGGCTTATTCGCCGGGGATGGTGCGTCTGGAAAGTGCTTCAACACGCGCTAGAAGCTCCGCATAGGCGTATGGTTTAGTCAGGTAATCATCACCGCCCGCCTTGAGGCCCTTGACGCGGTCATCGACCTCACCCAGCGCTGACAACACCAGGACTGGTGTCTGATTGCCTTCCTTGCGCAGTGTGTGGATCACTGAAAGACCATCTAGCTCGGGCAGCATGCGGTCGACCAAAAGAACGTCAAAGGCACCTTCCCTGGCGAGGTCTAGACCGCTGATCCCGTCGGCGGCCCATTCGGCGTTGTGGCCGCTCTCTTTGAGCGCCTTGATAAGAAAGCTTGCCGTTTCGGTGTCGTCCTCGATCAGGAGTACGCGCATGGTCCGGCCTCGAAGTTCCTTGTTTTTAATTGGCGATCCGTTTGCGGTGAAATCGCATGGACCGGGCGAGAAGTCCGCGCAGCCTGGACTGCTAAAGTGAAACGGGGGCGGCCCGCAATTACGTCAGGCCGCCCCCTGTTTGCTGACACAATCAGTGACTGCAACCTGGGCAGATCACCCTTTCTTCAGGCGGACAGCAACGAAGCGTTTGCTGTTGCCCGACTTGATGTGCAGGAGCACCGCGCCGCGCTCGCGCTTGACGGCTTTCTTGACTCCCTGGACCACATCATCAGCAGCTTTGACCTCGACGCCCTGAACTTCCAAGACGATGTCGCCAGTCTTCAACCCTTTTCGTGCGGCATCCGATTCAGGGTCGACGTTAGCAATTACTACGCCGCCTTCTTCGTTCGACTTGCCGGGCTTTAACGACAGGCCGAGCTGCTGCAGTTCCGTCACCTTCGGAGCGAGCGGTTTACCTTCACGTAAGGCGGCCAGCTCAACGGAGGACGATGGGAAGCGACCCAGTTCTACGTCGATTTCCTTTTTACCGTTATCGCGCCAGATACCGACGGCAACGTTTTCACCCGGGGTATACCCTGCGATCTTGCGAGCGAGGTCCCGACTGTCCTTGATCGTGGAACCGTTGACCGTCAAAATCGCGTCCTGGGGCTTGAGACCTGCACCTTCTGCCGGTCCTTCCGGAGTCACGTCAGACACAAGTGCTCCCTTGGGAGCTTTAAGGCCAAGACTGGAAGCCGTATCTTCGTCGATGTTCTGAATCTTGACGCCGAGCCAACCGCGACTGACGGTTCCGTCGCGCTTAAGCTGTTCGATGACTTCCACCGCCGTGGCGGCAGGAACAGCAAAAGCAATACCGACGTTTCCACCCGATGGGCTGTAGATCGCGGTGTTGACGCCGACAACGTCACCAGTGAGGTTGAACGTGGGACCGCCGGAGTTGCCACGGTTCACAGCGGCATCGATCTGCATGTAGTCATATGGTCCGGAGCCGATATCGCGGCCCTGAGCGGAGATGATTCCTGCGGTTACCGTGCCGCCGAGGCCGAATGGGTTGCCGACGGCCAGAACCCAGTCGCCGACACGCACCTTACCGGACGAGAACTTCACGAACGGGAACTTTTCCCCATTAGCGTCCTTGATCTTCAGCAGAGCAAGGTCGGTGCGCGGATCAGCGCCAATGAGTTCGGCAACATACTTGCGGTCTTTATCGAACCGCACCTGAATTTCGGATGCTTTATCGATGACGTGATTATTGGTGACGATGTATCCGTCTTGCGAGATCACAAAGCCTGAGCCTTGAGCCAGCGACGGACGCGCAGGTCCACGCCCCCGGCCCTGCGGGTTGCGGTACTCTTTGGGTAGGTTGTCGAAGAACTTCTTCAACGGATGGTCATCTGGAAGGTCGGGCATGCCCGGGATCTGCGGGCCGCCCTTGCCGGCGTCGAACTTCTTGGCGCCGTTCGTGACTGAAATGCTAACCACGGCGGGGCGCGTCCTATCGACAATATCGGCAAAGCTCGTTGGCGCTGGGCCGTAGGGTGTTTGAATCGTGTTTTGAGCGTCTGGGGCACGCTGCGCTTGAGCACCACCGCTGGTGGCGTCAATGATCAGCATGAGCCCCGAGGCTGCCAGCACTGCGGTGGCGGCGGCGCCGCGTCGGCCCCAGGTCCGTACCCTGTTGGGCGCGCCGGCGCTTTTCACCGAGGCGTCAGACGTTGCTTGCATGGATGTGTCTCCTGTTCGGTCAATAATTCGAGTCTGGAGACATCAATAACGAGGCGCCAATTACGACAGTCTTTCTGGGAGATTAAACATTCGTAATGGAACAGCACCTTTTGGGGAAAAGGATGGCATCATCCTTGGTCCAGGATTTGTTTCAGCTTGGCTTCCTCATCTGGGGATAAAGCCGCGTCCTGCATTCCGGTCTTGTCTGAACCGGCCGCCGGTTTCAGGGGATTGATGACCGATCGGGCGAGCCAAACACCGCCGGCAAGAACGAGAAGTGGTGTGAGCCAGAGCAGCAACGTGTGCCATCCGAACGGCGGCTTGAGCAAAACGAACTCACCATAACGGCTAACGATAAAATCGAGGACTTCAGAATCGGTATCACCGTTCTCAAGGCGTTCGCGGACCAATAATCTCAGATCGCGGGCAAGCGGTGCGTCGCTATCGTCGATCGATTGATTCTGGCAGACGAGACACCGCAATTCCAAGGAGATCTGGCGGGCGCGTGTTTCAAGCTTCGGGTCTTTCAGGATTTCATCGGGTTGAACGGCTCCGGCACCG
>DAOUZE010000505.1 GCA_030665765.1 Filomicrobium sp. | reverse complement strand
GTTCAGGGATCGCTGGAAAGCTCCTGGCTTGCAACTTTGATATATTTGCGCCCAGCGTCGGACGCCGCCGCCACCGCCTCCTTCAAAGGCAACTCCGTCCGAATACTGGCGAGTTTGACCAGGATCGGTAGATTGATACCGGCCAGCACTTCAACATTCGCCTCGTCGATTACCGAGATAGCAAGGTTCGATGGCGTGCCGCCAAACATGTCGGTCAGCAAAATTGCCCCCTGACCTTTGTCAGTTTCCTGAATGGCCTGAAGAATCCGCTGCCTGCGATCGACCATGTCGTCGTCGGGCGTGATTGAGACCGTCGCCATCTGGCGCTGCGGACCCACGATTTGCTCAAGGGCTGCCCGAAACTCATCGGCGAGACCGCCGTGGGCGACAATGACAAGTCCGATCATAAACACGCGATCCTGTTCCTGATGCGTATCCCATCGAAAACCAACGCGAGGTGATTTGGCAAGTGCTGCGCTCCCCCTTGAAAGAAAAACCCACGACATGCGTCACTGGTACGCCGGTTGTGTGTCAAACGAGTTCAATCCCAATATTTTTAATTCGCAACCGGAAGCCTTCCATTCCGGCGGATGTAATCTAACGCTAGCAGCAATTTAGCCGGGGCCGAAGGCTCGCTAGGACAAAGGCGTAATACCGGGAATCTCACATCTTCGGCAAGCAAGGCTTGTGGCGCTGGATCGGGAAACCGGCTTATGTCCGACGCGGATGCAAGATCTACGATCAAAACAACTTCCGCCTCACCCACGGAATCAACATCCATGATGCCGAGGCCGCGCACCTCCAACAGATTTGCAATCTGCTCCGGAGCCCTAGCAAACAGGGTTCCATTGCGGTCGAAAATCTCAGTGTAATCGTCCGCAACCAATCGCGCCGGCTCAGCGATCATGCCGTTCGGCGTCATCATGAGACAGCGCAGGGCCAAGTCGGATTTCCCCGCACCCGACGCGCCGCGAATGATTGCCGCGCAGTCAGCGATGGCAATCGCTGTGGCGTGAATGCGCACGGGCAATTCAACGGGCATCGTTCATCCTGTGGATCCGAGGTGTAGCTCAGAGAAAGGCGATAGCGGTGAATTGTGCCGCGAATTCTCTTGAAACTTGCGGTCGTCAAGCATGCCGGCTCCGCGCCCGCGCATTAACCGGGCCCATAAGTGGAAGACGCACTGCGAATCGCGATCCTATAGGATCATTGTTCTCTTCACCGTCGTCACCGGGGGCATAACGGTTTTCCGCCCAGATGCGTCCGTTGTGGGCCTGGATTATTTCTCGCGAGATACTCAATCCAAGTCCGGAATTGTTACCGCGGCTGGAAAACTCACTTGGCCGGTACGTATAGAAACGCTTGAAAATCGTTTCGAGCTTATCTTCTTGGATGCCAGGGCCTTCGTCATCAACGGTTACGACGACCGCGTCGCCATCGAGTTTGGCGACGACAGTGACTATTCCATCTTCCGGAGAGAACGAGATCGCGTTGTCGATGAGGTTGGTGAACACCTGACCAAGACGGCCGTCTGTTCCCGCCACAACGAAAGCCTCATGTGGGCCGACAGTCTTGAACTCAAGCTCGGTGCCGTAATCTTCGATTTTTTCGTCGAACATCGACACGACGTCTCGCAACACAATCTCAAGGTGAACAGGTTTGCGCGTTTCGCGCTGCAGTTGGGCATTCAGCATCGACGCGTGCGAAACATCGCTGATTAAACGGTTGAGCCGTTTCAGCTCATGCTGGATTTGCTGCACGACGTGCTCGCGTTCTTCTTCGGTGCGGGCATACTCCAACGACTGGGCCATCGAACTGGCAGCCGTCAGCGGGTTCTTCAATTCGTGGGCGACGTCGGCGGCGAATTTTTCGCTCGCCTCGATTCGCTCGTAAAGCGAGTTTGTCATCGCAGAAAACGCTTGCGCCATCTGCCCAACCTCGTCTTTGCGGTCGGCATAGTCGGGCAGCGCGGTTCTTGCCGAGATATCCCTACTTACGTACTCGGCCTTGGCCGAAAGCCGTTGCATCGGACCCGCCACG
>DAOUZE010000421.1 GCA_030665765.1 Filomicrobium sp. | reverse complement strand
GCACAGCCAGGCCAAGCTGAACGCCGTGGCGCGCGAGCTTAACGAGCGACCAAGAAAGACGCTGCAGTATCACTCACCAGCGGAGAAGTTCGCAGAGTGTGTTGCGGCGATCGGTTGAATCAGCAACCCACAGCGGACGTTCGTTTCTCGTCAAAGTGCGTCTCAGTTGACACGCTTCAAGGCGTCATCGCCGCTAGACGCGCGCACCCGACTCGCTCGGCCGAGAGTTGGCGGCTTCGCGGACGCACTCACCCAACGAGGTAAATACGGAGTGCCGGATGACGGCATTCTGGCGGAAGCCATGTCGCTCCATCAGCGCGCGGTGCAATTCGGGCAAGTGATAAAATGGCACGCTCGGATACCAGTAATGCTCGAGATGGTAGCCAACATTACAAGGCAGAATGAAGATGCGCTCGAGCAAGGTCGGGATGGTCGTGCGCGTGATGGCGTACTCTTCCTCGTCGCTTTGGACGGCACTGTGCTCGCAGATGAGCCGAATGTACTGTGCCGCGATATGCCAGGTGCAGAAGGGCACGATCCAGAAGAGGAGGAACTGAAACCAGAGACCAAGATACGAGAGCGTCGCGACGACGACGGCATAGAACCCAAACCGTGCCGCGCGCATCCAGTTTGGCGATGGCATGAGCGTGGAACCCACCAAGCCGCGAACAATCCAAAAGAGTCCGGTTGAGAACGCCGCACGGCGAAGCAAAACCACCGCAAGGCCGAACCGAGTCTTAGGGAAACGCCAATCCGGAGCGAGATCGCCTGCCGCGTCATGAGTGTACCAGATGTGGCGATTTCCGTCGTCGGGCAGGCTGGTATATTGGTGGTGCGTGCCGTGGAACTTACGGAAGCCTTCGACGGAGGCGAATGTCGGCCACATTAGAAAGATGTTCGCGAAGAGGTCATTCTGCCAGCGCGTGGGCAACGTTCGGTAATGCGATGCGTCGTGGCCCAGGATCAAAAGCGCGTGCTGGCGCGCGCCGATGAAAACGACAGCGAACACATAGAGCAGCGGATTCCAGAAATAAGTGCATAGGGTGATTGCTGCGCCAATCGCTGCCCACTCTCCGAGGGTCCAAAGCACCGCAATTCTGGGCTTCAACTGCGAGAGTTCTTTGATCCTGGCTGCCGGCAACCGCTCGGGCACGGTCCGCGCCGTATTGTGGGGATGCTGGATAACCGGGTTCTTTGAGATGTCCCGCGCCGGGATTTCCTCGCGGAGGTAAGCGACCGCCCGCTTCAACTTCGTAACATCAGTCATGAGCCAACCTGCTAGCCGGTCCCTGTGACCATTCCTGGGCAGCGTATCGTTGCTCTGACAATGCCCAATGTCTGCTTCTGGCACTTACCGGACATCGCTTTCCGCCCTCACCATGTCTGCTTAGTGGGAAAAGCGACCTCCCTAATTCGCTTACTGATGTCCGCTTTTCAACGAAGCTATCACAAGCCTGGCGTGTGGAGCGAGTGGGCGTCCACCGCACTCTTCCCCCAGTTCTGACCGAGAGACTTCCATGATGAGATTACCGATTGCGGTGCTGGCGGGCATTGTCAGAGCAAATTCGTTCACTTTGCCAACACGTCAGAACCGGATTTCGCGGTCATTGATTTTCCTGCATTTTTTCGGGTCGATCTGAGCGGTTCGATGGTCGCTCCAAGTATTTAGAATTTTGCTCTGACAATGCCCGTCACGGCACCACGCTACAAAGTATCATTACTCAGCAATAATCTGGTGAGGAACGGCCTCAAAAGGATAGGCGTGCGCGACTTCGCCAACTCTTCCCTTTGTGCCTGGCATGATCTCGAAGCGCGGGTCGAAGTCGATCATAGTTGAAGCGATCTGCGTCAAGATTCTAGCGTTACCTTCCACCTTCGCGGTGCCATCGGCTATCTGAGCTTCGAGGGTCATCGCCTCCATCATCGTCTTCTCAAGATCCGACCGGCTGATCATGAGAGGGCGAGGATGGAGGCGAGGTCGCCGCGTAGCTCTATTTCGAACTCGACTGGCGTGAGAATGACGGCGTCAATCAAGCCCCTTCTGAGACCGAAGGCTTCGCGGCTTGTCTCCGGATCGTGGATTACGGTCTGAAGCTCCGCGACGGTCGCGGAGAATGTAGCGGGCAACGGGCTTCACGCGGTAGCGTAGAAAAAGACTATCCCTCGCTAACGTCGTTATCGGATAGGCTGCCGACGGTCTCTGAATGAAGACCTATCCGGGAGATAGCGCTCATGCCGTTAGAGAAAGAAAAATTGCAGACTGCTGCCGCAGGGGCGCAGGCTCGCATCAGTGACAAGTTGGGTGGCGTGTGGTGGTCACTTCTTGTGCGCGGCTTTCTTGCACTGGCACTCGGTGTCGCCGCGATATTCTGGCCCAAGGCTACACTCGAACTTCTTGTTCGCCTGGTCGGTCTCTATGTGTTGTTTGACGGCATTGTGAGCCTGGTCGGCGCATTCCGTGCCCGAGAACTCAGGGCTTATTTGGTCCCAGGCCTGATCAGCGTTGCTGTCGGTGTGGTCCTGCTGTTCTGGCCCGATGTGACGGGTCGGTTGCTGCTGATCATTGTCGGCATATGGGCATTGTTCCAGGGCGTGACCCTTTTCTGGGCTGGACGTCAGACCGATGCAGATAATCCCGAACGAAGCCTGACAATGATCATCGGTGCGGTCGCAGCCATAGCCGGTGTGATCCTTATCGTCTGGCCCGGTACGGGTTCGGTCGCCATCTCGTGGGTCATTGGCATCGCGGCGCTATTGGTTGGTGCGTTACTCATCTTCCTGGCGTCGAGGGTACGGCAAGCGGCGCAACGAGTGGCCGATCTGGGGCGCGGAACGGGCTAGTCAAAATCAAATGGATTAGCAGCGCTGAGACCGTTGGTTGGCGGGCCGCGAAATGCACCCAGTCGCTAACGGTTAGCCGCATGTCCGCTTTTGGCACCTAGCCGACACGGGGCCGCCAAGCTTATCCCCGTCCTCTACTCCCGGACGAAAGTCCCGAGCCCCGTGCGGTCGTAATAGTCGAGCACGACTTTCGACGGCTTGCCGCTTTCACCAAGAGTGAAGATCGCGCCGG
>DAOUZE010000248.1 GCA_030665765.1 Filomicrobium sp. | reverse complement strand
CGGTTCGGCGGCGATGGCCGACTGGAAGCCGAAGAAGCCTATCCAATTCGTCGTAATGGCCGGCAAAGGTGGTGGCGCTGACAAGGCTGTTCGCCTGATGCAGTCGATCATCGCCAAAGATCAGCTTGCTGCGGTGCCGGTTGTGCCTGTTAACAAGCCCGGCGGTTCGGGTGCAGAAGCCCTGGTCTACATGAAGGGCAAAAAGGGTGACGATCATACGATCATGTTCACCCTCAACTCCTTTTACACAACGCCTCTTCGTCAGAAGGCGCTTGGTATCGACGTGACTACATTCACGCCGGTCATGCGCATGGCTGAAGATACTTTCTGCCTGTGGGTGCATTCCGACCGCAAAGACATCAACAACGTTGATGACTTTGTGAAAGCAGCGAAAGCCGAAGGTAATAAGTGGATCATGGCCGGGACTGGCAAGGCGTCGGAAGACAACCTGCTGACCGACTTCCTGAACACCGCCTACGGCCTCAATATGAAGTACGTTCCTTACAAAGGCGGTGGCAAGGTCGCCAAGGAACTCGCCGGCAAAAACGCCCATTCGACGGTCAACAATCCCTCCGAGCAGCTTGGCTTCTTTGAAGCTGGCACGACGAAACCGATTGCCTGCTTCACCGATGACCGTATTGGCCTGTTCAAAGACGCTCCGACGTTCAAAGAACTCGGCAAGGATTTCGTCTACTACATGCAGCGTACCGTTGTCGGTGCGCCTGGCATGAGCGATGAAGCTAAAGCCTACTACCAAGATCTATTTACGAAGGTGTTCAACTCGGAAGATTGGCAGACCTATCGTAAGAAGAAGGCCCTTCAGGGTGACGCGCTGTCTGGTGAAGATTTGATGGCGTACTGGAAGAAAGAACGTGACGTGCACGAACAGATGCTCAAAGATATGGGCGAAATCAAATAAGCACGATTAGAGCTGATACCGGCCGGGCGATACGTTCCCGGCCGGTATTTCAAAAGCTAAAGACGGTTTAAGCCGCAAACTGACGAAATGCCGCCAGAGTCCGTTTGGATGTTTGGCGAGCGACGTCCGCCGGGGTGTTTGGGCCACCGGAAAAAATTCAAGGATTAAAGCGATGACTGTGCGTACGGCTGAGCTCCTGATGGGGCTCGCGCTGGCAGTGCTATCTGCCTACTTCATGTGGAAGAGCGCCGAACTCCCGATCGGTTGGGTTCCTGATGTTGGTCCTGGAGGTGGCGCTTGGCCGTTCTGGCTCTCTGCGGTCATGCTGGGTTCCTGCATCTGGGTATTGGTCAACTGGGTACGCCGTGTCGGGCCAGTTGCCACAAACGAAGACCCGCTATTCGAGCCAGGCATCTTCCTGCCGGTGTTCATGGTCGGGGCGGCTTTGACAATCTGCATCGCGCTGATCGGCGGTATTGGTGTGGGTGGGTTCGAGGGCATCGGGTTCTATGGCGCGCTTCCGCTATTCTTACTCTTTTACCTCAAGGTGATGGGTAACCACTCGTGGCTGACGGCGATTGGTTTGGCGGTGCTCATTCCGGTCATCACCTTCTTATTCTTCGAGATCATGCTGAAGATCACCTTGCCCAAGGGGATGACGGAACCGCTGTTCCTGCCGATCTACGCGTTTTTCTACGGCCTGTAGAAAATCTTGTGAAACAGCTCCCGCCCCAAGGCCGCGCCGGAGCTGCAAGACAACGAAAAATCTGAAGGCGTTACGCCATGTTGGAAATCTTTGGTCTGCTAGCTCAAGGCTTTACGGTTGCTCTACAGCCGTTCAATCTCATGCTGATTATTATCGGCTGCGCGGTTGGACTGTTCATTGGTGCAATGCCGGGGCTGGGTTCGGTCAACGGGGTTGCGATCCTGTTGCCGTTGACGTTCTTGGTGCCGCCGGAAGGCGCCATCATCTTCCTCGCTGCAATTTACTATGGTGCCATGTACGGTGGCGCCGTCTCGTCGATTATGCTCGGTATCCCCGGTGCTTCGACGGCGGTTGCAACCACCTTCGATGGACGTCCGCTGGCCAAGCAAGGCATGGCGGATAAGGCCTTGACGACCGCGGCGATGGCCTCGTTCGTCGGCGGCACCATCTCGGTGATCCTCTTCACGTTCTTCGCGCCGCCACTTGCTCATGTGGCGTTGACGTTCGGTGCGCCTGAGGAATTCGCACTCATGATGCTGGCCTTCGCGACCTTCGTGGGGTTGGGCGGTGACGATCTCGCGAAGACAATCTTCTCAATCTGCGTCGGTTTGGTGCTGGCGGCTGTAGGCCTCGACATCATGTCGGGTGCACCACGCTTGGTATTCGGAGACATCACCGGGTTCCTGCACGGCATCAACTTCCTTGTGCTGGCCATCGGCATTTACGGTATCGGCGAAATGCTCTGGACGGTCGAGGAGAATGCCAAGGCCGGAGGTAAGAGCATGCTGTCGGAGGCGGTTCTCACCTGGGAGCGTACCAAGACAAACCTGAAAGAGTTTCTCGGTACTTGGAAGGTCGCGGTCATGGGTTCGTTCCTCGGTTACTTCGTCGGCATTCTTCCAGCCGCCGGGGCAACACCGGGTGCGTTGATGGCCTATGGCTTCGGTAAGCAGATGTCGAAAACCCCCGAGAAGTTCGGCAAGGGTGCTATTGAAGGTGTGACCGCGCCTGAAGCGGCCAATAACGCGGCCAGCACGGGTTCGATGTTGCCAATGTTGACGCTTGGCATCCCAGGTTCGCCGACGACTGCCATTCTGCTGGGTGGCATGGTGATTTGGGGCTTGGAACCGGGCCCGCGGTTGTTCACGAGCAATCCGGACTTCGTCTGGGGCCTTATTGCCTCGCTATACGCAGCTAACTTGTTTGCGGTGATCCTCAACATCCTCTTCATTCCGGCGTTCATCTGGGTTTTGAAGATGCCATTCACGATCCTGGCACCCCTAATTCTGACGCTGTGCCTGGTTGGCGGGTATGCGCCGACGCAGGATATGCATGACGTGTGGCTGATGCTGTTGTTCGGCATCGTTGGGTACTTGATGCGCAAACTGGATTACCCGGTTGCTCCGGCGGTTCTCGCCATCGTGCTTGGTCCGCTTGCGGAACCAGCGTTACGCCAGTCGTTGCTTATCAGTAGTGGCGATCCATCGATCTTCTTCACGCGTCCGTACTCGGGACCAATCATGGTCGTCGCTTTGATCTTACTGTTCTTGCCTGCGCTCGCGCCGATCTATCGGCGGCTTCGTGGCGGTAACAGTGGTAAAGCCCCGACCGGCGGTACGGCGGAGTAACGAGAAAAGAAATCGCGGGCGAAGAGCCTCGGTGAATCCCCACGAATTTTCATGGTTTTAATACTTGGTCGGGTGGCCCCTGGGCGATCCTCAAGCCGGAAAAACGAAACTTAGAGCCCCGATTAGAAAAGATAGCAAAAACCTTAATCAGAAACGCTTGAGCATCGGGGACTATGCTGGTATATGGTATACCAAGGAGGCAAAGAGCCGGTTTCGTTAGGATTGTGATGCCGACCTTTTCGAAACTTAGTCTCCTTCAACGTCAGAAAGCAGAAGGCGTGTGATGTCTGGCAATCGACTGTCAGTTAAGCCCATAGGGGAAAGTCAGAGCCTCAAGGCTCGGGCCTATAAGGCTCTGAAAGCAGCCATCACGGATATGAACATCTACGACAGCAAAGTCGAGCTCAGGCTCGACGAACGCGACCTGTCGGCGCGCTTTGGTATCTCGAGGACACCGCTTCGAGAAGCGCTCGCACAACTCGATCAAGAGGGTCTCGTGCGGGTTGTTGCGCGCCGTGGGATTTTCATCGTGCGTAAAACCAAGGCGGAGATCATGGAGATGATCACCGTATGGGCGGCGCTCGAAAGCATGGCGGCGAAACTTGCTTGCGAAGCTGCCAGCACAGAAGAAATCGCCGCTCTGCATGACCTGGTCGACGAATTCAGCCAGGACGCGGTAGCGCGGCGTATGGGTGAATACTCGGACGCAAACATCAAATTCCACCAAGCCATCATTGGGCTCGGTAAGAACCAACTGATCAATGACATCACGGATGGGCTGTTCGTCCATGTTCGCGCGATCAGAAATAGAGCCATATTTGAGAAGGATCGGGCCAAGCGCTCGATCGGAGACCACAAAGAGATCATCGAGGCCCTCGAGGCCCGCGATGCAGTTCGGGCTGGCCGGCTCGTGTGCGAGCACACGATGAAGCTACGACACCATGTCGAACGTTACGTCGACATCGAATAAAGCCAGCACAATTGGGCCATAAGCCCGCAACTACATGGGAGGCTGCAAATGGCGGCAACAACGACCGCTTCGGCGACCAATACGGCTGACGATACCCTTGCTCAAAAAAGTTCGGATCCTAACATCGTATCGGGTGGACGGCTCGCGGCGAAGGCGCTGAAAAACGAAGGCGTCGACACGATTTTCACCCTGTGTGGCGGGCACATCATCGACATCTATGATGGATGCATCGACGAAGGTATCCGGATTATCGACGTGCGTCACGAACAGGTGGCCGCGCATGCAGCCGACGGCTACGCCCGGCAAACGGGTAAGCTTGGCTGCGTCGTAACGACGGCGGGTCCTGGTTGCACCAACGCCGTTACCGGCGTTGCAACCGCGTTCCGTTCGGAAAGCCCGGTGATCCATATCGGTGGCCAAGGGTCGCTGACGCAGCATCGGATGGGTTCCCTGCAGGACCTCCCACATGCCGAGATAATGCGGCCCATCACGAAGTTCTCCGACAGTGTTCGTTCAACAGAACGTGTGGCGGACATGATCTCCATGGCGGCGCGTGAATGCTTCGCGGGCGCTTATGGGCCGGCGTATCTCGAGATCCCGCGCGACGTGCTCGACCGCGAGGTTCACATCGACAATGCGGTCATCCCCAAGCCCGGCGCCTACCGTGCTTCGGTGCGCTCAGTCGGCGATCCCGCCGATATCGAAAAGCTCGCCGACCTCCTAGTCAATGCCGAGCGTCCGGCCATTTTGTTCGGCCAGCAGGTGTTCACAGCGCGCGGCCAGGATGAAGCCATCGCTCTACTTCGCGGCCTCGATATCCCGGGATACTTCAACGGCGCCAGCCGTGGTATGCTGCCGCCGGGTGACGAGCATCACTTCGACCGGACCCGGTCGTTGGCGTTCAAGAACGCCGATGTTATCGTCATCGTCGGGACGCCGTTCGATTTCCGTATGGGATACGGCAAACGGATTTCGAATGATCTCAAGCTCGTTCAGATCGACCTCGACTACAAAACGGTTGGCAAGAACCGCGATATTTCACTTGGTCTTGTCGGACACCCAGGAGCAATCCTCGGTGCCGTGCTTGATGCGGCCTCGGCTAAGATCGACAACGGTAAGCGGCAGGCCCGCAAGCAGTGGATGTCGAAGCTGCGGGAAGCGGAAGCCCTCGCACTTGAAAAACTTATGCCGCTGTTCACGTCGGATCGTTCGCCGATCCACCCGTTCCGGGTAGCTTGGGAAATCAACGAATTCCTCGGCGACGACACGATCTACATCGGCGATGGCGGTGACGTCGTGACAATTTCCGCGCAAGCGGTGCGTCCGCGCGGCCCGGGCCAGTGGATGGACCCTGGTGCGCTCGGCTCGCTGGGT